>JACXVH010000105.1 GCA_014763515.1 Flavobacteriaceae bacterium | reverse complement strand
CGGTAAATAAACGATACAATATCGGCATCTTGCTCAATTGCTCCCGATTCCCTTAAGTCGGAAAGTAATGGTCGTTTACTAGATCCACGAGTTTCTACAGCACGCGATAACTGAGAAAGTGCAATTACTGGAACGTTTAATTCTTTTGCTAAAGCTTTTAAGTTACGTGAAATAGTTGAAATTTCTTGCTCACGATTTCCGCCTCCTTTACCATTTCCACCTGCAGTCATTAATTGAAGATAATCGATCACAATCATTTTAATTCCGTATTGTGAAGCTAAACGTCTAGCTTTTGCACGTAAATCAAAAATAGACAAAGATGGAGTATCATCTATATATAAAGGAGCTTTTTCTAAGTCTTTTACTTTAATTGAAAGTTGTTCCCACTCGTGTTTTTCTAATTTACCAGTTCTCAACTTCTCCGAAGACAAACCAGTTTCAGATGAAATTAAACGTGTAATTAACTGAACTGATGACATCTCTAATGAGAAAAAAGCAACTGGCGCTTGGTAATCTATTGCCATATTACGAGCCATTGACAACGTAAAAGCAGTTTTTCCCATACCAGGACGTGCTGCCACAATAATTAAATCGGAGGGTTGCCATCCTGATGTTAATTTATCTAAATCGTGAAATCCTGTTGGAATTCCGCTCAAACCTTCTTTATTAGAAATTTCTTCAATACGTTTTTTAGCTTGAATTACTAAACTTTGTGCTGTTTCAGAACTTCTTTTAATATTTCCTTGTGTAACTTCATATAGTTTAGACTCGGCAGAATCTAATAAATCAAATACATCAGTTGTTTCATCATAAGCATCCTCAATAATTTCGTTTGAAATTTTTATTAAACTCCTTTGAATGTATTTTTGTAAGATAATTCTGGAGTGAAATTCAATGTGTGCAGATGATGAGATTTTTTGAGTTAA
This sequence comes from Flavobacteriaceae bacterium, assembly GCA_014763515.1. GTDB lineage: Bacteria > Bacteroidota > Bacteroidia > Flavobacteriales > Flavobacteriaceae > Flavobacterium. The sequence continues at coordinate 4,772 of JACXVH010000105.1, read as the reverse complement.
CTGAATTAAGTAAAAATCGCCTCCAGCTAAGTCTAACTTTCCGTTTCGCTTTAATTGAGCAGAAACTGTTAATAAGTCGATTGGTTGTGTATCATTAAACAACTGAACAACAGCTTCAAAAATATATTTATGTGCTTCTTTGTAAAAAGCATCGGGTTGTAAAATATCTATAACCTCATCTACTCCTTTTTTATCAATCATTAAAGCCCCTAAAACTGCTTCTTCTAGCTCTAATGCTTGTGGAGGCAATTTTCCTTTTTCAAGGTTAATTATTGTAGCTTTATCAACTTTTAGTGGATTTATGTTTTTGATATTTTCCATATTGCTAAGGTAACCAAATTTTAGTTGTGTGTATTTTAACTTTTAAAGAACTGGTTGTTAATAAAGTGTTGATAACCAATAGAAAAATGTTAATAATATAAAAAAAATCCGAAACTATGAGGTTTCGGACATATTCTTTGAAGAGATAACAATTTATTCTTTAAAATGTCCCATATTACTATATTTATCCATTCTTGTAGAAACTAAATCTTTTGTTGATAAATCTTTTAGTGCTTTATAAGAATCAGAAATATATTTTTCTACGGTTTTAAAAGTTGTATCTCTATCATAATGAGCGCCACCAAGTGGTTCTGGAATAATATCATCAATTAACTTTTGCTTTTTCATATCTTGAGCTGTAAGTTTTAAAGCTTCAGCAGCTTGCTCTTTGTAATCCCAACTTCTCCATAAAATTGAAGAACATGATTCAGGTGAAATTACAGAATACCAAGTATTTTCTAACATGAAAACTTTATCACCTACACCAATTCCTAAAGCACCACCAGAAGCACCTTCACCAACAATTACACAAATAATTGGCACTTGAAGACGACACATTTCAAAAATATTACGAGCAATTGCTTCACCTTGTCCTCTTTCTTCAGCTTCTAAACCCGGATAAGCCCCTGGAGTATCAATAAAAGTAACAACTGGGATATTGAATTTCTCAGCCATTTTCATTAAACGTAATGCTTTACGGTAACCTTCAGGATTAGCCATACCAAAGTTACGATATTGACGTGTTTTTGTATTGTATCCTTTTTGTTGACCAACAATCATAAAAGATTGCCCATCAATTTTTCCAAGACCACCTACCATTGCTTTATCGTCTTTTACGCTTCTGTCTCCAAATAATTCAAGGAAAGTATCTCCGCATAAAGCACGAATATAATCCATTGTATAAGGTCTATTTGGATGACGAGACAATTGAACACGTTGCCAAGCCGTTAAGTTTTTATAAATACTCTTCTTAGTTTCTTCTAATTTTTTCTCTATTTGTTTGCAAGTATTACTTACATCTACATCAGATTCTTGCCCAATAATTAAACATTTATCTAACTGATCTTCAAGCTCTTTAATAGGCAATTCAAAATCTAAGTACTCCATAATTAGTAAAAATTTTGGTTAAAGTTTGTTATCACAAAGATAAAACTTTCCTAATAATTCGTTTTATTATTTAGCTTTAGTTTTCTCTTTTTTTCAAAATTTTTGAAAATTCCATTTAAAACAACGGTAGTCAAAATTATAGCAGCACCTAAATAAAAATTTGGATTCATCTTTTCCTTTTCCTGAAAAATCATAATCGCTAAAACAATTCCATAAATTGGCTCTAAATTAATAGTAAGCATTACAGTATAAGGACTCAGATGCTTCATAACAGCAACAGAAGCAATAAAAGCATAAGCAGTACAAACCGATGCTAAAATAAAAAGCCAACTTAAATCGGAAATTGAAATTTGGAAAAAACTTTGCGTAAACTGTCCTGAAAAAAGTAAATAGATACTTAAGAAACCAACTCCGCCTAATAATTCATAAAAAGATACAGTGGCTGCGTTATATTCTTTTGCAAACTTTCCATTAATCACAGAAAAAGATGCTGATAAAAAAGCAGAAGTTAGTGCTAGTATAATTCCTAAATAGTAATCTCCTTCTACTTGAAAAATAATATATAAACCAAGAACAACTAATAATCCGAAAACAACTTCGTACCAAATTACCTTTCTACCGTAAAAAATTGGTTCTAAAAAAGAAGTAAAGAATGCACCTGTTGACAAACAAGCCAATGTTACTGAAACATTTGACATTTTTATGGCTTTAAAGAATGTAAACCAATGCATGGCAATAACTAAACCTGCTAGTATCATTAAGAGTCTGGTACTATTTGTAATAGTAAAATTAATCTTTTTCCATTTCATGTAGATGAACATTAATAAAACCGCAATAGACATTCTCCACCATACTAAAGGTAAAGCATCTAGAGATATTAAAGCTCCTAAAATAGCTGTAAATCCCCAAATAAAAACAATTAAATGTAACTGAAAATAACTTCTTAAATTATCGTTTTGCATTGCGAAGAAGATAAAATGCTAATACTCCAAAAACAATATTTGGTAACCAAACAGCAACAACAGGTGGAATGCTAGATTTTTCGGCTAGTGTTCCAAAAACCTTATCAAAAAACACAAAAGTAAACGCTATACATATTCCTATAGCAAGGTTTACCCCCATCCCTCCTCTTCTTTTCATTGAAGATACAGATACCGCAATAATAGTTAAAATAAATGCAGAAACTGGTAAACTAAACTTTTTGTGTAAAACTACAAGATATGTATTTATATAAGCATTTCCTTTTTTCTTTTCTTTATCAATGAAGTCAAAAAGTTCACCTAAAGCCATTGTTTCAGCTATGTAAACAACAGGAGTTAAATCTTCTGGTTCAAGATTAAATTTTTGACTAAATTCATTCATTGATATTAGTTTATCATCTAATTGACCAATAGTTCTTTTGCGGTAGTTGTAAAGTTTATAAATTTTATTCTTTTTATCATACTTTATTCTGTTTGCCTCTACTTTTTCTTTTAATACATTTCCATCAAATTTTTCATAAATAAAGTTAAATCCAGTTTCAGATAAATAATTATAATTGCTTACGTATATCACCTCATTAGGACTTATTTGACGAAAAATATCATTGGTTTCTCTTGATTTTGCGTTTGTTCCTTTTAGATAATTATATCTGAAATCATTGAATCCTTTACTAGCTTTTGGCACGAAAAACACACCCATTAATAGTGCGAAAATAGAAACAATACCCGCACCAATGAAATAAGGCCGTAAAAATCTTTTATAAGATATTCCTGAACTTAAAATAGCAATAATTTCAGTATTATTTGCAAGTTTTGAAGTAAACCAAATTACTGATAAAAACAGAAAAATAGGAAATAATAAATTGGCAAAATACACTGTAAAGTCTACATAATAAACCAAAATTTCTCCAAATGGAACCTTTCTTTCTATCATTCTATTTACTTTTTCTGAAACGTCTATTACAATTCCAATTGGAATAAACAATAATAACATGACTGAAAAAGTTGCTAAATAGCGTTTAAGAATATATTTATCAATAATTTTTAGCATAAATTATAATCTTTGAGCTAATTGAATAACCATTTTATCTTTCCACTCACGGAAAGTACCTGCTAAAATTTGTCGTCTAGCTTCACGAACTAACCATAAATAAAAACCTAAATTATGAATAGTAGCAATTTGCTTTCCTAAATATTCATTTGCTGCAAACAAGTGACGAAGATAAGCCTTAGAATATTCTAAATCGACGAAAGTATGTCCCATTTCATCAATTGGACTAAAATCGGCTTCCCACTTTTTATTTTTGATATTGATAATTCCATTTGCGGTAAATAACATTCCGTTTCTAGCGTTTCGTGTTGGCATTACACAGTCAAACATATCAATTCCTAATGCAATATTTTCCAAAATATTAACTGGAGTTCCCACTCCCATTAAATATCTCGGTTTGTCTTCTGGAAGAATTGCAGTAACCACTTCGGTCATTGCATACATTTCTTCAGCTGGTTCACCAACGGAAAGTCCGCCAATTGCATTTCCTTGTGCTCCAACATTTGCAATATATTCTGCTGATTGTTGGCGTAAATCTTTATATGTACTTCCCTGCACAATTGGGAACAAAGTTTGCTCGTAACCATATTTTGCTGGAGTATTATTAAAATGTGTAACACAACGATCTAACCAACGATGCGTCATGTGCATCGATCGTTTCGCATAACGATAATCGCAAGGATAAGGTGTACATTCATCAAATGCCATAATGATATCGGCACCAATTGTTCGCTGTATTTCCATTACATTTTCTGGCGAAAAGAAATGATATGATCCATCTATATGCGATTTGAATTTAACACCTTCTTCTTTAATCTTTCTGTTAGATGATAACGAATATACTTGATATCCACCAGAATCGGTTAAAATATTACGATCCCAATTCATAAATTTGTGTAAGCCACCTGCTTTCTCGAGAATATCAGTTTGCGGACGAAGATATAAATGGTAGGTATTTCCTAAAATAATATCAGGATTAATATCGTCTTTAAGCTCCCTCTGATGTACGCCTTTTACAGATGCTACTGTACCAACAGGCATAAAAATAGGTGTTTCTATTTTACCATGATCTGTTGTAACAACACCAGCTCTTGCTTGACTTTTTGTGTCTTTCTTTAATAAATCAAACTTCATAAACAAAATTTTCATGGCAAATATAAAGCAAATGAACCACTTGAAAGTACACCGAAGCAAAATTTAGAATAGTTTTAATATTTAACCCGTTGTGCATTATAAAAAAAGTTGCTCAAATCATTAAAAATGATTAAATTGTATTGACTTTCAAACAATTACAATAATGAGCAACCTTGAAG
>JACXVH010000104.1 GCA_014763515.1 Flavobacteriaceae bacterium | reverse complement strand
GCCATACAAGCTGCAAAAATTGCTAAATTAGCAAATGTCAAAACTTTAATTTTAGGACATTATTCTACTCGTTATGGTAGTATTGAACCTTTTAAAAGTGAGGCAGAAACTATATTTAATAATGTAATTTTAGGCGATGATGGAAAAACAATCGAACTCTGAAACGTATTTATCTAAAATTTTAAAGTTTATTTTTAATCTTTTTACAAAGAAAAAAAATAATTAATACACAACGTTTTAAAGACTTACTTTAAAGATTATGAGCGATTTAAGTAATTATAGAAAATCCTATGAAAAATCGGAACTTCTTGAGAATAATATTCCAGAGGATCCAATAAACTTATTCAACAGATGGTTTCATGAAGTTGAAGATTTTGGTGGTGTAGATGAAGTAAATGCCATGACTGTGGCAACACAAGGTTTAGATGGATTTCCAAAAAGTAGAGTAGTGCTACTAAAAAAATATAATGAAGAAGGCTTCATCTTTTATACTAATTACGAATCTGAAAAAGGAAAAGCTATTTTAAATAATCCTAATATTTGTTTGTCATTTTTTTGGCATTCGATGGAACGACAAGTAATTATAAAAGGGATTGCAGAAAAGACTGCTCAAAATATTTCTGATAATTATTTTGCTTCAAGACCAAGAGGAAGCCAATTAGGAGCATTAGTTTCTGTCCAAAGTGAAATTATTCCTAATAGAGAATATTTAGAAAATAAACTAAAAGAACTGGAAACCGAATTTGAGGGAAAAGAAGTGCCTAGACCTGATTTTTGGGGAGGCTTTTTAGTGAGACCAATTGAAGTTGAATTTTGGCAGGGTCGCCCTAATCGTCTTCATGATCGTATTCGTTATAAATTGTCAGAAAATTATGATTGGATTATAGATAGATTATCTCCTTGATAGTCAGTAACTTAATTAAATGTTAAAAAAAAGTGCAGTTTGTCGAAAAAATTTGCGTGTTATCGACAAAGGTGTACATTTGTCTTGAAAATCAGTCATTTAATCGATTTTATTGATTTTTAAGACAACTATAAAAATAACATTTAATTGAGATTGATTATGAAGAAAAATGTTTTAATCCTTTTTGCCCTACTATTCACAAGTTTAACATTTATTTCTTGTTCTTCTGACTCTTCAGAAGCGACAACTTCAAACAGTACTACTACTGAAACTGCAAAAAACTATAATCATACACAAACTGAAGTACAGTTATTAGACCTAATTAATGATTATAGAGTTGGTAAAGGTTTAAATCCTTTACAAATTATTGAGCATATTTCTTATAAATCTTCTGAACACAATGTTTACATGATTGAAACTAATTCAGTTAATCATGATGGTTTTGATGAAAGAAAAACAAATTTGCAAAATGTTTTAGGGGCTTATAAAGTTGGAGAAAATGTTGCCTACGGATTTTCTACACCACAAGCTGCATTAACTGCGTGGATTAACAGTGATGGTCACAGAGCAAATTTAGAAGGAAATTATTCACATTTTGGACTTTCAATAAGTCAAGATGAGAATGGTAGATTCTATTATACAAATATGTTCATTAAAAAATAAGTAAAAGAATACTTTTAAAGTATCAAAGATAGTTTTTTCGACAACTAGAGGTTTACCCATAATTAATTAGTAAAGAGGTTAAGAGAGCTTTCTAATTAAGGTAAGATTAAACTAATGCGCTAAGTTTAATTTGAGTTATGATTGCAAGGTGAATTTATAAAAAAAATAAACCTCTAAATTACTTAGAGGTTTACCCAATGAATTAGTTGAAAGAGGTTAAGAGAGAAGAAAAACTAATTCATTTTCAATACAATAAATTCACTACGACGGTTCTTTTGGTGTTCCTCCTCTGAGCAAGGAACACCGTCAGAACAGTTATTCACTAATTCCGTTTCACCAAATCCTTTTGCTGTTAATCTTTCTCTCTCAATTCCATTTTTAACCATAAACTCGAGTGTAGATTTAGCTCTTCTATCTGATAACAATTCGTTATACTTATGAGTTTGTCTACTATCGGTATGTGATCTAATTGCAACCTGCATATTTGGATATTGTTTCATTACTTCAACAATTTTTTGAAGATCTTTAGCAGCATCTGGTCGAATATTCCATTTATCTAAATCAAAATATATAATGCTGATATCAAATATTTTAGCTAAATCAGTGCCTTCCTCAATCGGAAATTTATTTCGTTTTAGAGCAATATTTAATTCGGTTTCTCCATTTTCTTTATTAGTTGTAACTTGTTGTTCTGTAGTATCATAATCTTCTTTTGAAACTCTAACAATATATTTAGTGTTACAATCAACATTAAAAGAATATTTAGCTTCTTCATTTGGAAATGTTTCGGAGATTTTATTCATATTTTCATCAAATAATTCCACTTTAGAATTTGTTAGCAATTCTTTAGTATCAATATCAGTAATTGTTCCATGTAGTCGTTGCATACAAATTGTAAATGCATAAATATCATCAAATCCTTTTCCGCCATCTCTATTTGAAGAAAAATAGCCAACGTTGTCCTTATTAACGATTAAACCAAAATCATCCATTGGACTATTAATTGGTCGAGCTAAATTAACAGGTTTTTCAAACGAATTATTTACAAGTTTAGATTCAAAAATATCTAAACCACCTAATCCTAATTGTCCGTCTGAAGCAAAATATAATGTTTTGTTATCAGGAGAAACAAAAGGAAAAGTTTCTCTACCTTCTGTATTTATTGAATTTCCTAAATTTTCTGGAGAACCAAATGAACCACCGTTAACACTAACTTTATAAATATCGGAGTTACCATAACCACCAGGCATATCAGAAGCAAAGTAAAGTGTTTTTTCATCATCACTTAACGATGGATGTGCACAACTATATTGGTCGCTGTTGAATGGAAGTTCTTTAATATTATCCCATTTTCCTTCAATTAAATCGGCTTTATAAATTTTAATAAGAGTACTTTTATCATCATCTTTTCCTTTTTTACCATCATTAAAATTATTTCGTGTAAAATACATTGTTTTACCATCTTTTGTAAAAACTGGAGTTGATTCATTAAATTTTGTATTTACTTCTTCCGAGAAATTTTTAGCTTCTGAGAAATTTTTACTGTCTTGCATTTCTGCGATGTATAAATCTCTGTTATTTTGATTTGTCCATCGATTAACTTTAGAAGATACTGCTCCAGTTTCTCTCGAAGAAGAAAAAACTAATGATTTTCCAAAAAACGCTGGTCCAAAATCTGAATATTCCGAATTTAAATTGATTTCATCAACAGCATATTTTCCTGAAAGAGACTCAATATCTTTAAGATAGTCTTTATTCTTAAAATATTTTTCTCCTCTAGAGTCATTTGTTAATTCATAAAATTTAGCCATGTATTTATCAGCTTCATCATATTTGCCTTGCGATTTTAAAGTTTGAGAATATCTAAAATAATATTCAGGTTCCACTTCTTCATTTAAGTCAAATAAGTCTTTATACCATTTAGAAGCTTTATCTATTTCTCCATTAAAATAATAAGCATTTCCAAGTCTTTTGAAAAGTTCGGCCGATTTATATCCTTTTTCGGCTACTTTTTCATAAATTTCGATTGCATCTACATAAGAATATTTTTCATATTTTCTGTTTGCCGATGCTAATTGAGCAGATTGTGAAAAACCTACACAATAAAATAGTAAGAATAGTATTGAATATATTGTTTTCATAATCTTTGTTTTTAGAAGAATCTTGGATCTGCGACTCTGTTATTACTAAATATTTCAAATCGTAAAAAGAATTCGTGTGAACCCGAGTTGTAATTTCTCAATTTTGTTGTTTCCATATCATAACCATATCCAGCAAAAAGAGTAGGAGTAATTTGGAATCCAACTAATCCGCTTACAGCAGCATCCCATCTATAGGCTGCACCAATTGTAAACTTTTCATGGATTAAAAAATTGGCAGTTACATCGGCTTGTAACGGAGCTCCATCTACAGCTTTTGCTAATAATGCAGGCTTAAATTTTATACTTGGACTAAGATCAAATACATGCCCAGCAATTAAATAAAAGTGCATTTTTTCTTTGTTGACAGTAACATCATTGTCGTTATAACGATTGGTTTCAAAGAAATTAGGCGATGATAATCCTACATAAGTTTTATCTGAAAATAAGTATAAACCAGCTCCAACATTTGGAGAAAACTTTGTGTCTAAATTTTGGAACTTTGGATCAGTTTGATCTTGAGGATTTAATTTATTTACATCTAAATTAAATAAATTCGCTGTTCCTTTTAATCCAACAGAAAGTTTATAATTTTCAGAAATTTGAATGAAATAAGCTAAGTCGGCAGAAATTGCATTTTCGTCAACTGGACCAATTCTGTCATTTACAAATGAAAGTCCAACTCCAAAATTTGAATCACCAATAGGCGTATGAGCAGATACGTTATTTGTTACGGGAGCACCATCTAATCCTACCCATTGTGTTCTATGAAGTAAGAACATAGTTAATGATTCTCTAGAACCAGCATATGCAGGATTTATATTTACAGTGTTATACATATATTGTGTGTACTGAGAATCTTGTTGAGCAAAGCACAATAATTGAGTAAAAACTGTGATGATTAATATATATATTGTTTTCATGATCAATGTTTTTAATTAATTTTTTTACTTAATCAAGTTATTTATTAAGATATAAATATCCTGATTTATCGTGTGTTTTGCCCTCTTCATCTTTGTAATTCAAGATATAGAAGTAAGTTCCATCTGGTAATAATTCATTTTTATTTAAAGTTGTTCTTCCTTCGGAATATCCTTTAAATGAACGAATTAAATTATCATAACCTTTTGTCTCATAAACCAATATTCCCCATCTGTTATAAATTTCAACAGTATTATTTGGGTAACATTCTATTCCATCAATTACAAACATATCATTAGATCCGTCATTATTTGGAGAGACTGCATTATAAATTACTATATCACACGCTGGTAAAACCACACAATCGTCGTTTACATTTAAATATATTTCAAATTTTGAAGGACATGTATTGTTCTCAAGTGTAACTATGTATTGAATTGTATAATATCCTGTAGCAACGCCACTTGGATTAAACATATTTCCATTTAGTCCACCAGAATTTGTAACTTCAATCCATTCTCCATTTGTAGGTAACGATCCGTCTAAAATAGTAAATAAATTTATTGGTTCCTCATCTGTACAAATCGAATAAGGAATAGCATTGAAAGGTTGGTCAACATTTACATGAATAGTTTGATTAAATGTAGCAACATTTCCACAGTTATCACTTACTAACCATTCTCTCTCAATATAATATTCATAAATACTGATTGTAGTTGTATTTTCATTATAATCTACACTTGCAATACCAGAACAATTATCACTAAACTCTAATTGAGGTACATCTGGAATTTCAGTACAACTTACTTCAATTTGTTCGTCATAAGGAGTATCTAAAACTGGTGCAGTATTATCGTATACATTTATTGTTTGTGAATATGTGATGAAGTTACCACAATCATCTGTTGCAGTCCAAGTTCTTAAAATAATGTATTCGCCGGCACAAGCACTTTCATCTGTTATATTTTCATCTTCTACTAACACTGTAGTAATAGATGAACAATTATCTGATGCTGTTAATTCTTCTGGCGAAGGAATGTTATCACAAGATACTGAAATATCAGAAGGTAAATTTGAAGTAAATTCTGGATTAGTAGTATCTTGAATAGTGAAAGT
>JACXVH010000103.1 GCA_014763515.1 Flavobacteriaceae bacterium | reverse complement strand
ATGTAAAAATTACCATTAAAATCTGGGAAGTAAGTATATGTTTTATTTTTCCTTGCTCCATTTAAATACAAGTGCGAATTGTAAATATCTCCAGCTGTAACCTGAGCCACTGTGTTGTTTGTTAATCTAATATTTGAAGTGTCGAAAATGTAAAATTCATTACCAGCCCAAAATTGAGTTTCCTTGTTATACCTATAAATTAATTCGGAACCAATAGTATATTGTGGCTTAATATTAAATATTGCCGTGTTCCAATTACCATTTTGAAAGATTGCAATTTTTACATTTTGTTTTGGGTTTTGTAATATGTTTTCTCCGTAATTAATGACTAATTCAATATTTTGTTTTTCGTTTATAGATTCAAAATCTCTAGCTCTTCTTACTTGCATGCTTACTCCAAGTTGGTCTTCATAAATGATAAATTTTTTTGAAAAAACTAATTCTTGTTCATCGTTAAAAATTTTCAATAGATAATTACCGCTTTTAGTTATTCTGTTGAATTTATTAGGAAAAACTTGTTTATAATGCGAGTAAGGTTGTAATGTGTTGTAAGAATTTTGATAAGTCATAATTCTTTGATTATCCATGCCTTGTAAATATTCAACTTTAGATAGATTCGTTGGAGTCCAGTCGTAATTATACTGTGTTATTGTATAATAATAATCGGCTTCATTAGCATACAAATCATCGAATTGAATTTCAAAACTTTCACCTAATTTAAAAAAGGGGAAAACGCTATTTCCTTCTTGGAAAAAGGAAACAGTTTTTATGTTAAATGGAGGTAAAACTTCTTTTTCAATTTGAGCGTTAATCGCAAAAAAAGTAAAAAATAAAAATGGCGTAACAATCTTTTTAAACATGCTATAAAGTAATGTGTTGGTGTAAAAGTAATAAATCTTAAAAATATTTGACAAAAATTATGCTGAAGTATGTAAAATTATCAATTTAGAATGAGTATAAATAATAAAATTAGCTTCTTATATTTTTGGTAACCATTGACCTAATTATTTACATTTGTACGTTTTAAAAATTAGTACTAACCATATCTTCAATAACATGTCAAAAGACATTCGAATTAAAAAGGGTTTAGACCTTAAGTTGAAGGGTGAGGCAGCTCATGAAATAGCTACAGTAACCCGCTCGAAAGTCTATGCAATTAAACCTTCCGATTTTCATGGTATCACACCAAAAAGTTGTGGCTAACTCAGCAGATACTCCAAAAGCGATTTTTGTTTCAGGAATTAATTCTGCGCCACTTCAAGGAGATTTAAACTTCGTATTGTCTGATAAAAAAGAAGCTTTAGAGGCTGGGTTTTTAGCGTTAACTAAATTAACATCGGGAAGTGTTCATGTTACTATATCTCCAGAGGCTAATTTTATGCCTGCTGTTGAAGGTGTTGTAGTGCACAAAGCATCGGGTAAACACCCTGTTGGTTTGGTTTCTACTCAAATTGCGGCAATAGATCCTATTAACAAAGGAGAGCGTGTTTGGGTTGTTCAAATCGAAGATGTTGCGTCTATAGGAGAATTGTTCTTGACAGGTAAGATGAATTTTGAAAAAATTGTTGCTTTAACAGGAACAGGTTTTGAAAAACCATCTTATGTGAAAGTAATTTCAGGAGCTCAAATGAGTGATGTTGTTGCTGGAAATTTAAAAGATGGAAATTATAGACTTATCAGTGGAAATGTTTTAACAGGAGATAAAAAATCAAGCGCAGATTTCTTAGGTTTTTATCATCATCAAGTTACAGCAATTCCTGAAGGAAATGATTATGATTTCTTTGGTTGGAATTTACCACGTCCAAACAAGTTTAGTGTTTACAGAGCAGGAATGTTTTCGTTTTTAACACCAAACAAGAAATACGATTTGAATACAAATACAAATGGAGAACATAGAGGATTTGTATTAACTGGTGAATATGAAAAAGTTTGTCCTTTAGATATTTATCCAATGCAGCTATTAAAAGCAATTTTAGTTAAAGATCTTGACTTAATGGAAGCTTTAGGAATTTACGAAGTAGCTCCTGAAGATTTTGCTTTAACTGAATTTGTTGATGTTTCTAAACAAGATCATCAAAGAATAGTGAGACAAGGTTTAGATTTAATGATTAAAGAAGTAGGTTAATCTCTAAAGAAATTTAATATCACTAAAAATGAGTTTAAAACAAAATTTACATAATTTAAAAGAAAAGTATAAGGGTACTAAATTTGAACAATCGTTCAATGCATTACACACTTTTCTTTATATGCCTAACATAACTACGCATTCAGGTGCACATGTTAGAGATGCTGCCGATTTAAAACGTGTAATGAACACGGTTATTATGGCTATGATTCCAGTATTACTTTTTGGTATGTTCAATGCTGGTTATCAAATGAACGGACAAATCAATGGTTTTGAAAATACAGCTTTCTTAAGTTTAGATAATTTCATCGTTGGTTTACAAAAAATTCTTCCTTTATTAATCGTTTCTTACGGTGTTGGTTTAGGTATCGAATTTATTTTCGCTACTGTTAAAAAACATGAAGTAGAAGAAGGATACTTAGTAACAGGTATGTTAGTGCCATTAATTGTGCCAATTGATTTGCCTTTATGGATGTTAGCTGTTGCAGTTGCCTTTGGTGTAATCATTGGTAAAGAGTTATTTGGTGGTACTGGTATGAATGTACTTAATCCTGCTTTAACAATTCGAGCTTTCTTATTCTTTAACTGGGCAGCTTGGATGTCTGGGGATAAAGTTTGGGTTCATGGCGCAGTAGATGGCGTTATGAAAGCTAATGGGGTTGATGCTATTTCAGGTGAAACTATTTTAGGGCAATTAGCTCAAAATAAAGAATTACATCATTCGGCTTACGATATGTTTATGGGATTCATTCCAGGTTCAGTTGGTGAAACGTCAACTGTATTAATTTTATTAGCAGGATTGTTCTTGATTTTAACAGGAATTGGTAGCGCACGTATTATGCTTTCTGCGGTTATTGGTGCAGCACTTATGGCATTTTTCTTTAACTTTTTGGTAGATGCTAATGTAATTGTAGAAGGAAGTAAATTTTATAGTTTAATGGCATTCGAATGGTGGCAACATTTACTAGTAGGTGGTATTGCATTTGGTATTGTGTTTATGGCAACAGACCCAGTTACCGCATCGCAAACCAATACTGGAAAATGGATTTATGGATTTTTAATTGGATTGTTTTCAATTTTAATTAGAGTTTTCAACCCAGCTTATCCAGAAGGTGTTATGATGGCCATTTTATTAATGAACGTATTTGCTCCAACTATCGATCATTATGTAGTTCAAGCAAATGTTAAGAGAAGAATGAAACGTTTAAAACTTAAAACTGCTTAATTTATGTCAACAAAACGTACAGATTCAAACGTATATACTCTAGTATTCGCAGTAATATTAGTAGTTGTAGTAGGTTCGTTGTTGGCATTCTTTGCAAATGCAACGAAAGAAATGCGTGAAAATAACGATAAAGTTAAAACGCAATTAGATATTTTAAGTTCAATTGGAGTAGACGCAACTCGTGCTAATGCTACAGAGATGTTTATTCAATACATCAAAAAACAATATGTGATTGAAGGTACAACAGCTACCGAAAATCCTGAAGCTTATTTAATTGATGTTAAAAAAGAACAAGATGCAGCAAAAGAAGGTAAAACACAACGTTTACCAATGTTTGTTAGTGAAAAAGATGGTAAAACTATTTACATTATTCCGGTAAGAGGAAATGGTTTATGGGATGCTATTTGGGGTTATGTTGCACTTAATGATGATTTAAAATCAATTTACGGTGTTTTCTTTGATCATAAAGGAGAAACTCCAGGTTTAGGAGCTAACATTACAGAACCATTTTTTAAAGATGATTTTAAAGGTGAAATGATTTATGATAAAGAAGGAAACTATAAAGCAGTTACTACATCTAAATCTAATGCAGATCCTAACAATGACGATAAGACAGATAATGAAGTTGATGCAATTTCTGGTGCTACTATTACAAGTAATGGTGTAAGTGCTATGTTGAAAAAAGGAATTAGCCTGTACTTACCTTATTTTAAAACTTTAAAAAAATAAACTATGGCAGATACTAAAAAAACAGAAACAGAGCCATTGTTCTCAAAAAAGAATTTAGGGCTTGTAAAGGATCCTTTGTTTGACAATAACCCAATTACTGTTCAAGTATTAGGTATTTGTTCTGCATTAGCAATTACAGCAGAATTAAAAGCTTCTATTATCATGGCTTTATCGGTAATTTTCGTTACAGCTATGGGTAATGTGGTAATTTCATTAATGCGTAATATTATTCCTAATTCAATTCGTATTATTACGCAGTTAGTAGTTGCTGCTGCTCTAGTAATTATTGTGGATTTAACGTTAAAAGCATACGTTCCAGATTTAGCTAAAAAATTATCGGTATTCGTAGGTTTAATTATTACAAACTGTATCATTATGGGGCGTTTCGAAGCTTTTGCTTTAGGAAATACACCTTGGAAATCATTCCTAGATGGTATTGGTAACGGTGCAGGTTACGGATTAATATTAGTAACAGTTGGTTTTTTCCGTGAATTATTAGGTTCAGGAAAACTATTCGGATTTGAAGTGTTAGGTAACCCTGTTGAAAAAACAGGTTTATATGCAATTGGATACGAAAATAACGGTTTCATGTTATTAGCGCCTATGGCCTTAATTACATTAGGATTGATTATTGGTTTCCAACGTTCTAGAAACAAAAGTTTAATTGAAGAAACACACTAAGAAATGGAATTATTACAATTATTTTTAAAGTCAATTTTTATTGATAATATGGTATTCGCTACATTCTTAGGAATGTGTTCTTACTTAGCAGTTTCTAAAAAAGTATCTACAGCTGTAGGTCTAGGTGCTGCGGTAATCTTCGTTATGTTAGTAACGGTACCATTAAATTATTTATTAGATCAATATTTACTTCGTCCAGGTGCTTTAGCTTGGTTAGGAGAAGAATATGCTGAGTACGATTTAAGCTTCTTAACATTCATTTTATTTATTGCTACTATCGCAACAATGGTACAGTTAGTAGAAATGATTGTAGAAAAATTTGCTCCAGCATTATATAATTCACTGGGTATTTTCTTACCATTAATTGCTGTAAACTGTGCTATCTTAGGAGGTTCATTATTCATGCAACAAAGAGAGTTTGGAAATATTGTTGAAGCGACAGTATACGGTGTAGGTTCTGGTATTGGATGGTTTTTAGCGATTTTAGCTATTGCTGCAATTCGTGAAAAAATTAGATATTCAAATGTACCACCTGCTTTCCGTGGATTAGGAATTACATTCATTTTAACTGGATTAATGGCTATCGGATTTATGTCTTTCGGTGGTATGTTAACTGGTGGAGATGAAGCTCCTAAAAAAGAAGTAGTTGAAAATGTTGAACCTGTAGAAGTAAAAGAAGAAATTCCTGCTGAACCAGTAATTGACTCCACTGCAGTTGAAACAGTAAAAGATTCATTAACAACTGAAATAGCACAAAATTAATTATGATAGCATTAGAAGTAAGTACTACGGGATTAATTTCAACAACCGTAATTGCGTTTTTAGTTTTATTATTGGTTTTGGTTGCTGTTATTTTGTTTGCGAAAGCAAAATTAGTTCCATCAGGACCTGTTAAAATTAAAATTAACGGAGATGAGCAAATCGAAGTAGGATCAGGAAGTTCATTATTATCTACACTAGGTGGTGCAAAAATTTTCTTGCCCTCAGCATGTGGAGGTGGAGGAACTTGTTTACAATGTAAATGTAAAGTTTTATCGGGTGGAGGTGAAGCTTTGCCAACCGAGACTCCTCACTTTAATAGAAGAGAACTTGCAGAAGGATGGCGTTTAGGATGCCAAGTAAAGGTAAAAGGAGATATGGTTATTGAAGTGCCAGAAGAAGTATTTGGTATTAAAAAATTTGAAGCTAAAGTTTATTCAAATTACAACGTAGCATCTTTCATTAAGGAGTTTGTTGTCGAATTACCTGAGGATATGCACTATGAGCCAGGGGGTTATATCCAAATTGAAATTCCTGCTTGTGAGATTAAATATACTGATATAGATATCACAGCTCATCCTGTAGAACATCCAGGAGAACCAGAAAAATTCAAAATGGAATGGGATAAATTCAATTTATGGCCACTTGTTATGAAAAATAACGAAACAGTTGAAAGAGCTTATTCAATGGCTTCTTATCCAGCTGAAGGTCGTAAAATTATGTTAAACGTTCGTGTAGCTACTCCGCCTTGGGATAGAAATATAAATGGATGGATGAAGGTTAACCCTGGTATCGCATCATCATATATTTTCTCGAGAAAAGCAGGTGATCCTGTTACAGTTTCTGGACCTTATGGTGAATTCTTTATCAACGAGTCTGATGCAGAAATGTTATACATCGGTGGTGGAGCAGGTATGGCACCAATGCGTTCTCACTTATACCACTTATTCCGTACAGTTAAAACTGGAAGAAAGGTAACGTATTGGTATGGAGGGCGTTCTAAACGTGAGTTATTCTATGTAGATCACTTTAGAGCTTTAGAGAAAGATTTCCCTAACTTTAAATTCCATATCGCATTATCTGAACCTTTACCAGAAGATAACTGGAAAGTGAAAGACGGTCCAAATGGAGAAGGTGATGGATTCGTAGGATTTATTCACAATGTGGTAATAGAAAACCATTTGAAAAACCACGAATCTCCTGAAGAATAAAACCAAAAAACCGATTCAATTTGAATCGGTTTTTTTATTACTACTTCTACAAATGTTTAACTTTGTATTATGGAAGAACTAAGTTTACAAGAATTACATCAAATAGCAATGAACCATGTAGGTAAGGATTTAGAATCGAAAGGTTTTGAATTTATTGCTATAAATAGTCAGTTAAAGAAGCATCCACAATTTATATGTGTCGATACGCAAAACACTTTGCATTTTGTTATGGTGCAAGCGGTTCCTTATCCTATAAATCCAGATGATTACGATGTAATTTTTATGGAAACTTTCCTAAAGCATGCCAAAGAGAAAAAAGCAAAAGTTTTATTTGCTGGTGTAGGTATTGCAAATGCAGAAAATTTTGAACTTCCTGTTTACAAAACTTCCGATTATATTATAAATTATGATGGCTTTAAAGAATTATTATAGCGTTTTGACACTATTATTTATTGTTGCTTGTCAAAGCGAGAAAAAAGACGATTTCTTTATGATTCAAGGAGAAGCACAAGGAAGTACTTATTCTATTAAATATATTGCAACAGAAGAATTGGTTTCTAAAAAAGATATTGACTCTTTATTAAACGAGTTTGATAATTCGCTTTCCACTTATAAACCAACTTCAACTATATCAAAAATAAATAATGGTGATACTACAGTTGTAGTGAATGACTGGTTTGTGGATACTTATAAAGCATCACAAAAAATTTATGAAGAGACAAATGGGTTATTTGATCCAACTATTGGTGTGTTAGTAAATGCATACGGGTTTGGGCCAAATCACCAGCATAAAAATCTTTCTCAAAAACAAATTGATAGTTTACTACAATATGTAGGTTTTTCAAAAGTACATATCAATAAAAATAAAACCATTCATAAAGATTTTGCTCAAACTTACTTTGATTTTAACGCAATTGCACAAGGTTATTCGGTAGATGTAGTGACGCGTTTTCTAAAATCAAAAGGCGTTGATAACGCTATAGTAGAAATTGGCGGCGAATTGTTTGCATTGGGTAAAAATACGATTCAAAATAAAAATTGGGTAATTGGTATTGATGATCCTTTACAATCTCCTGATGAAGAACGAAAATTAATAGCTAGTATTAAATTAGAGAATCTAGGAATGGCAACTTCCGGCAATTACAGAAAAGTAATAATAGATAGTATTACTGGTGAAAAGTTTGTTCACACCATTAATCCAATAACGGGAAAACCTCAAAAAGGTTCAGTTTTAAGTACAACTGTTTTAGCTTCAACTTGTGTTATGGCAGATGGTTATGCGACAGCTTTTATGGTAATGAATTTAGAAGAAGGAAAAGAATTTACTAAGCAACATCCTGAATTATACGTTATGATTTTATATGTTGATGAAAATAATAAAATGCAACGTTTTCAAACAGATAATTTTAAAACTTTAGTGAATTGATTCTGCTTCAGTTTGAGTTTTCTGTGAAACAAAAGGTATCGAGAACAACGATATTTTAAAAACTTCTCGATACAATTTTTTTGATATTTTCGAAAAATAACTCGAAGTGAAGAATTCTTTTATTTCCTAACAACAGGAATAATTTCCCCTTTAGCTAAACAATATTTTTCAACTAATTCAGCTGAAAGTTTTGAAGTATAATCTACTTCATCCACTTTAAAACCTATGCTTCTTAGTTTGTCGAAATAATCTCTTCCGTAAACACGTACATGGTCATATTGTCCGAAGATTTTTGCTCTTTCTTTAGCGTCTGTTATCGAATCATCTGCAAATGTAGTTTCACGAGATAAATCTTGAGGAATTTGAAAAATGCCCCAACCATTTGGTTTCATTACGCGATACAATTCTTGCATTGCTTTAGTATCATTAGGAATGTGTTCTAAAACATGGTTGCAAAATATGATATCAAATGAATTATCTTCAAAGGGTAAATTACAAATATCTGCTTTCACATCTGCTAAGGGTGAAAGTAAATCAGTTGTTGTGTATTCAATATTGCTTTGCTTTTTGAAACGCTTGTAAAACTCTTGTTCAGGAGCAAAATGTAAAACTTTCAATTTTTCTGTTGAAGTGAAAAAATTAGTTTCATTTTGTAAGTATAACCATAATAAACGATGTCTTTCTAAAGAAAGTGTACTTGGCGACAATACATTATTACGTTGGTTACCATAGCCATATGGTAAGAACATTCTAAAGCTCTTTCCGTCAATCGGATCAGTAAATTTGTTTCCTTTCAAGAAAAAAGCTAAAATGGGTCTTATTACAATACTTAACCGAATTAAGATTGGTCTTGGAATGGTGTTGAGAACGAATTTAAAAAGTTTCTTCATTATAAAACTAAAGGCACTTGTCTTAAACCATCTTCTTCATTTGAAGTAATTCCTAATGCTTCATAAATATAAGCAAAAGTAGAAAGTAATTCAGGTTTTCCATCAACAATAGCAACATCATGTTCAAAATGAGCGCTAGGTTTTCCGTCGGCAGTTGTAATGGTCCAACCGTCTTTATGTTGGCGAATATTCTTAGTTCCTAAATTAATCATAGGTTCAATGGCAATGACCATTCCGTTTACTAATTTTTTACCACGACCTCTTTTTCCATAATTTGGAACTTCTGGGTCTTCATGCATTTTTCTTCCTAAGCCGTGACCACATAATTCACGAACAACACCATAGCCGTGACTCTCACAATATTGTTGAATA
>JACXVH010000102.1 GCA_014763515.1 Flavobacteriaceae bacterium | reverse complement strand
ACAAAGTGCCACTTTAATTGCACAAGAAATTAGAAAACGCATTTATGAGGAAGTTGGGTTAACCGCTTCAGCAGGTATTTCCGTTAATAAATTTGTAGCAAAAGTTGCTTCCGATTATAACAAACCAAACGGACAAAAGACGGTGAATCCTGATGAAGTCGAAGAATTTCTAGAGAAATTAGACGTTAAAAAATTTTATGGCGTAGGAAAAGTTACTGCTGAAAAAATGTATCAACTTGGAATTTTTACTGGCTATGATTTAAAACAAAAGCCACTGGAGTTTCTAGAGAAACATTTTAGCAATAGCGGACAGTATTATTATCAAATTTGTCGCGGCATCCATAAAAGTCAAGTTAAACCAAATAGAACCTTGAAATCAGTTGGCGCTGAACGCACTTTCTTTGAAAATTTAACTTCTGAAGTGTTTTTGGAAGAAAAGATTATCAGCATTGCAAACGAACTTGAAAAGCGTTTGCAAAAAAGTAAAGTCGCGGGAAAAACAATTACTTTGAAGTTAAAATATTCCGATTTCACTTTACAAACTCGAAGTAAAACTTTGCCTTATTTTATTGCCGATAAAAATTTAATTATTGATGTTGGAAAAGAATTGTTATATCAAGAACGATTGAAAAATTCGGTTCGTTTACTCGGACTTTCCTTGCATAATTTAAATACCGAATCTAAAAAGGAAAAAGAGCTGACACAAAAAAGCATATCGGTTCAGTTAAAATTTGAGTTTAAAGAATAAAAAAAACCAGCTTTTAGCTGGCTTCTTTTAAATATTTTTTTCATTCCGAACTAGTTTCGGAATCTGAAATAAATTCAGATTGACAACATTATTTTTACTCCACTTCCGAGATACGAAGTGTATTTACCATACCTTTTTTCATAATTGGCATCGCTGCAAGATTTACAACCATATCTCCTTTTAGTAGGTAACCTTTTTCTTCACAAATTTTATTTAAATCATCGATTGTGTCATCTGTACTTACAAATTTATCGTAGTAAAATGCGCGAACTCCCCATAATAGGTTCAATTGCGTTAAGATATATTTATTTGATGTAAATACTAAAATGTGTGATTTTGGTCTCCAAGCAGAAATTTGGAATGCTGTGTAGCCACTATTCGTCAAAGTAGTAATTGCTTTTGCATTAATGTCATCGGCCATAATTGCAGCATGGTAACAAATCGATTTCGTAATAAAACGCTTTGTTCTAATATGTGGTGCGTTTAATGGAACTTTAATTAAAGGAGAATGTTCAACACTTTCGATAATTCTAGTCATCGTTTCAATTACTTGAACAGGATAATTTCCTACAGAAGTTTCTCCAGAAAGCATTACAGCATCAGCACCATCCATAACCGAGTTTGCAACGTCGTTAACTTCAGCTCTTGTAGGAGTTAAGCTTGTAATCATGGTTTCCATCATTTGAGTGGCAACAATTACAGGAATACGTGCAGTTTTAGCGCGGTTAATTAATTTTTTTTGAATTAATGGCACTTCTTCGGCAGGAACTTCTACACCTAAATCTCCACGAGCAACCATTAAACCATCACAAAATGCAACAATCTTATCGATGTTCTCAACTGCTTCTGGTTTTTCTATTTTAGCAATAATTGGAATTTTATGATCTGAATGTTTCGAGATTAAATCTTGTAAATCTGCTAAATCTTCAGGAGTTCTCACAAACGAAAGAGCAATCCAGTCAACTTTATTTTCAATTGCAAAAATAGCATCGCGAATATCTTTTTCTGTTAAAGCAGGTAACGATACTTTTGTGTTTGGTAAGTTAACTCCTTTTTTAGATTTTAAAGGGCCACCTTGTAATACAACCGCTTCTACTTCAGTGTTTTTATCTGTTTTTACAACTTCAAAAATAAGTTTACCGTCGTCTAATAAAATACGTTCTCCGGCATTTACATCTCTAGGGAACTCTTTATAATTCATGTAAACTCTTTCTGCAGTTCCCAGTACATCTTCAGCAGTTGTAAAGGTAATTTTATCGCCTTTGTTTACCACAACATCTTCTTTCATTACGCCTACACGTAATTTAGGACCTTGTAAATCGGCTAAAATTGAAGTAGTGTAACCAAATTCTTCATTTAATTCTCTAATATATGCGATTCTTGTTTTAACATCTTCATAATCAGCATGAGAAAAATTAATTCGAAATACATTTACACCAGCATCAATCATTGCTTTCATGATACTTTTCTCATTACTAGCAGGGCCTAAAGTGGCAACAATTTTAGTTTTTTTGTTTGTTGGCATTACTTTTAAAAAATTAAATTGTTTTTAGATTTTAGTTTGTTTTGTTCTATTTTGTAAACCAATGAGACATTGGTTATTTCATTAAGCTTTTTTAAGATAATTTCTGGATCAAAATAATCATCCGTATTGTCTATTTTTAAGATATAATCTGCAGTTTTAAACTCAGGAATTAAGCTCATAGTTGCATTAATGTTGTCAAATAAGCCTATATTACTGTTCTTTGAAATGAAATTACTTTTATTACTTACTAAATGCCAGCATAAATCTTGCATTTCATCTTCAAAAAGAAAATGTCCAAAAATTGTTTTTCCTTCTTTTGATTTTAATTCTACATCAAAATCATTTTTGGAGAGTTTAATTCCTAGTATTTTATTGATTAAATAGGCAAGTCTGTAATCTTCTAAATTGGAATGAATTGCAATAAGCTCATAATCTGAACTTAATAAGTCGTCGATTAGAATTTTATGAATTGCCATTTTTACTCTCAAATTTGTTCAAATATAGTATTAATAAGCTATAAAATTGATAAAATATTCATAAAAAAGCCTTATTTTTTAACGAAAACGTTATAGCTGTTCTAAAAAAGTTATTTTTTTTCAATTTGAGCTTGAAGAGCAAAATAAGCTCTTTGTGAAGCTTTCTCTTCTGCTTTCTTTTTTGAAGTAGCTCTCGCTCTTGCTATAATTTTTTGGTCAATATGAAGTTTTACACCAAAATATTTTTGTTCTTCTGTTCCATTATCCTCAAAACTTTCAAATTGGAAAGTTTTTTTCTCTTTCTGGCACCATTCTATAATTAAACTTTTATAGCTAATAACCTTTCCTTCAAGTTTAGGAATATCAACATAAGGTTTAATTACTCTGTTTTGAATAAATTTTTCGCAAAAAAGAAAACCTTTATCAAGATAAATAGCACCAATTAATGCTTCAAAAATATTTCCGTGTATATTTTCGCCAAAATGTTGTGGGTTAACTTTACTTTCTACTAGATCAATGAGTCTTAAATCACGGCCTAATTCGTTTAAATGGTCTCTACTAACAATTTTAGAACGCATTTTTGTTAAATAACCTTCGTCTCCTGTTGGAACTTCATTATATAAATGTGCCGCAATTACACTTCCTAACATCGAATCTCCTAAAAACTCTAATCGTTCATAGTTAAAAGGATTTCCTTTTTCATCTGTTTTGTTTGTAGAGCGATGTGTAAAAGCGTTTTTATAGAATTTTAAATCAGAAGGTTTAAATCCAAGTATTTTGTAAACTTTTTCAAAAAAAATCCCGTCTTCTTGAGAACGGGAATTTTTTGATATTTTACTGAGTAATCTGCGCATTTTATATATTATTCTTCATATTTTTTGAACAACATACATGCATTGTGTCCTCCAAAACCAAAAGTATTACTCATGGCAACTTTAACGTCTCTTTTTTGAGCTTTGTTTAAAGTTAAATTTAAAGATGGATCAATGTTTTCATCAACTACACTATGGTTAATGGTTGGTGGAACTATACCATGTCGAATAGCTAAAATAGATGCAATTGCCTCAATGGCACCTGCGGCACCTAAAAGATGACCTGTCATCGACTTAGTTGAATTGATATTGATGTTTTTAGCATGTTCTCCAAAAACAGCACTAATTGCTTTTAATTCAGCAACATCTCCAAGTGGAGTTGAAGTTCCATGAGTATTAATGTGGTCTACATCTTCGGGATTCAAACCCGCATCGCGTAAACAATTTTTCATAACGGCAATAACTCCTATTCCTTCTGGATGAGGAGCTGTTAAGTGGTATGCATCAGATGATAAACCACCACCTCCAACTTCACAATATATTTTTGCGCCACGAGCTTTTGCGTGTTCATATTCTTCTAGAACAAGAGCTCCAGCGCCTTCACCTAATACAAATCCATCACGTGTGGCATCAAATGGTCTAGATGCTGTTTCAGGACTTTCATTACGTGTAGATAAAGCTTGCATAGAATTAAATCCTCCCATACCAGCAATAGTTACAGCAGCTTCAGAACCTCCCGAAACTACTACGTCGCACATGCCTAAACGGATGTAATTGAATGCGTCTACTAATGCATTTGCGGATGAAGCACAAGCAGAAACAGTTGTGTAATTTGGTCCCATGTAACCATTCCTCATAGAAATGTGTCCAGGAGCAATATCAGCAATCATTTTTGGAATAAAAAATGGACTAAAACGAGGAGTTCCATCTCCGGCTGCATAGTTCATTACTTCATCTTGGAAAGTTTGTAAACCTCCAATACCAGCACCCCATATAACACCTACTCTGTATTTATCTACATTTTCTAATGTAATACCTGCATCTTTAATTGCTTCATCACTAGCAACTATTGCATATTGAGCAAATTTATCTAAGCGTCTTACTTCTTTTTTATCAATAAAATCTTCGATATTTAAGTTTTTAACTTCGCAAGCAAACTTAGTTTTATGCTTTTCGGTATCATAATATGTTATGGGTGCAGCACCGCTTTTCCCGTTAATTAAACCTTCCCAATATTCTTGAAGATTATTACCGATAGGGGTTAAGGCTCCAAGGCCAGTTACTACTACACGCTTTAGTTGCATAGAATTGATTTTAGTGTTATATAAAAAAACCCATAGTGCTTTTAATAAAAACTAAAAGAAACAATGGGTATTACATATGATTTATTTTTAATGATTGTAATACAATCAATGTTTTTTACAAATCTAAATAAAAGATTGTAAACTAATGTAATAAAATTAGAACACCCGTTATCTTATGATTGACGGGTGTTTAATATTATTTCTTAGCTTCTTCGATGTAAGAAATAGCTTGACCAACAGTAGCAATGTTTTCTGCTTGATCATCTGGAATTTGAATATCGAATTCTTTTTCGAACTCCATGATTAGCTCAACAGTGTCTAATGAATCAGCTCCTAAATCGTTTGTGAAGCTAGCTTCAGCTACAACTTCGTTTTCGTCAACACCTAATTTGTCTACGATAATCGCTTTTACTCTTGATGCAATGTCTGACATAATCTTTAATTTTTAATTTAATTTGTTGGCAAAAATAAAAAACTTTATTTTAAAACAACATTTTTGTTACTAAATGTGAACACGAAATTAAAAAAAAATATTCATAAAGACTTTAATTTTCTATTTTTTACCAATATTTATTCTTTTTTTTGCGTAATAAAATTTACAAAATAATGCAAAAAATAGTACTATTTGCTTCCGGAAACGGTACCAATGTAGAAAACATTATAACACATTTCAAAAATTCAAATCAAGTAACCGTTGTCGCTGTTTTTGTAAATAATCCACAAGCCAGAGTAATCGAACGCGCTAAAAATCATAACATAAAAACAATTTTATTTGATAAAGAGCAACTTTCAAATGGGTTTGTGTTGGATAAAATTAACGAAATAAACCCTGATTTAATTGTTTTAGCTGGTTTTTTATGGATGTTTCCCGCAAGCATTATAAAAGAATATCCTAATAAAGTAATTAATATTCATCCTGCCTTATTGCCAAAATATGGCGGAAAAGGAATG
>JACXVH010000101.1 GCA_014763515.1 Flavobacteriaceae bacterium | reverse complement strand
AGCTAAAGCAGGTTTAAACATATTTGAAGCATCAAGGGAACCTGTAGCTCCACCGGCACCAACAATGGTATGGATTTCATCAATGAAAAGAATAATATCGTCGTTTTTCTCCAACTCATTCATTACGGCTTTCATTCTTTCTTCGAATTGACCTCTGTATTTAGTTCCAGCTACTAAGCTAGCTAGATCTAGAGTTACAACACGTTTATTGAATAAAATTCGAGACACTTTCTTTTTAACAATCATTAATGCTAAACCTTCGGCAATAGCAGATTTACCTACTCCTGGTTCTCCTATCAATAGAGGATTGTTTTTCTTTCTTCTACTTAAAATTTGAGAAACACGCTCAATTTCTTTTTCTCTACCTACAACTGGGTCTAGTTTTCCTTCTTCGGCAAGTTCGGTTAAATCACGACCAAAATTATCTAATACAGGAGTTTTAGATTTTTTAGTTGTTTTATTGCCTTGTGGAGGGTTGTTGAAACCGCTATCTTTTGATAAATCATCGTTGTCAGCATCATCATTAAAAGATTCTGCTTTTGGTAAATTTTCTATATAATCATTTTCGTTTGTTGTCATGGCGGTATATTGTTCTTTTACTGTTTCATAATCAATTTTTAATTTGTTTAATAGCTTCGTAGTAGGATCATTTTCATTACGTAAAATACATAACAGTAAATGTGCTGTACTAATAATGTTACTATTAAAAAGTTTTGCTTCTAAAAAAGTTGTTTTTAAAGCTCTTTCAGCTTGTCTAGTTAAATGAAGGTTTTTTTTATCATTATTTTGAACTCCAACTGAATTAGCAGGGCTTAGTATTTCAACCTTTTTTCGTAATAAATCAAAGTCAACTGCCATATTATTCAATATAGTCATTGCTTTGCCATTACCTTCTCTTAAAAGTCCAAGCATAAGATGTTCGGTGCCAATAAAATCGTGCCCCAAACGTAATGCTTCTTCTTTACTATAAGAGATTACTTCTTTTACTCTTGGTGAAAAATTATCGTCCATTATTATTAATATCTAATTGTAAATATACTAAGAATTCTATTGAAATTGCAAATAATATGCCTAATCTTAGTATACTGACGAATTGACAAAATTTATTTTAAATATGAAAGAAATTGAAAATAAAATCATAAACATTTTGTAAAATTCATTGTTAATAAAAAAATCAAATTAATTTAAAATTAGCTTATATAAAAAGGTAAAAAAGCGTATATTGGCACGTTAAACGTATAGAAGATAAATTAAATATAAATACTTATGTCTGAAGGAGAAAAGTTAATTCCTATTAACATTGAAGATGAAATGAAATCAGCTTACATCGATTATTCGATGTCAGTTATTGTTTCTAGAGCGCTTCCTGATGTTAGAGATGGATTAAAACCCGTACATCGAAGAGTATTGTTTGGAATGCATGAATTAGGAATTCGTTCTAATAGTGCTTATAAAAAATCAGCAAGAATTGTTGGAGAAGTGTTAGGTAAGTATCACCCACACGGAGACTCATCAGTATATGATACCATGGTTCGTATGGCTCAAGAATGGAGTTTACGTTATTTAATGGTTGATGGACAAGGTAACTTTGGTTCGATTGATGGAGATAGCCCTGCAGCGATGCGTTATACTGAGGCGAGAATGAAGAAAATATCAGAAGAAATGCTAGCTGATATTGAGAAAGAAACGGTTGATTTTCAGTTAAACTTTGACGACTCATTAGAAGAACCAAAAGTTTTACCAACTCGTGTTCCTAACTTATTAATTAATGGTGCTTCTGGTATTGCTGTTGGTATGGCAACAAATATGCCTCCACATAATTTAACAGAAGTTATTGATGGTACTTTAGCTTATATTGATAACAATGATATTGAGATTGATGAATTAATAAATCATGTAAAAGCTCCAGATTTCCCAACGGGAGGTATCATTTATGGTTATGAAGGCGTAAGAGAAGCTTTTAAAACAGGACGTGGTCGCATTGTGATGCGTGCTAAAGCTAATTTTGAAGAATCTAACGGACGTGAAGCAATTATTGTAACTGAGATTCCGTACCAAGTTAACAAAGCCGATATGATTAAGAAAACGGCTGATTTAGTTAATGATAAAAAAATTGAAGGAATTTCAACTATTCGAGATGAATCAGATAGAAATGGTATGCGTATCGTTTATGAATTAAAACGAGATGCAGTTCCAAATGTAGTTTTAAATACACTTTATAAATATACTCAGTTACAATCTTCTTTCAGTGTTAACAACATTGCTTTAGTAAACGGGCGTCCACAATTATTAAATTTAAAAGATTTAATTCATTATTTTGTTGAGCACCGACATGATGTTGTAACAAGAAGGGCTCAATTCGATTTAAGAAAAGCAGAAGAAAGAGCACACATTTTAGAAGGTTTAATTATTGCGTCAGATAATATTGATGAAGTTATTGCTTTAATTCGTTCATCTAAAGATGGAGAAGAAGCAAGAGCTAAATTAATGGAGCGCTTTAAATTATCTGAAATTCAAGCAAGAGCAATTGTTGAGATGCGTTTACGTCAATTGACTGGTCTTGAGCAAGATAAACTTCGTGCGGAATATGAAGACATAATGAAGTTAATTAGCTACTTAAAAGATTTATTGGCAAACAAAGAAATGCGTATGCAAGTAATTAAGGACGAATTAACTGAAATTAAAGATAAGTATGGCGATGAGCGTCGTTCTCAAATTGAATATGCTGGTGGAGATGTAAGTATTGAAGATTTAATTGCTGATGAATCTGTAGTTATTACAATTTCTCATGCAGGTTACATTAAACGTACATCGTTATCTGAATACAAAACACAAAATAGAGGAGGTGTTGGACAAAAAAGTGCTGCAACAAGAGATCAAGATTTTTTAGAGCATTTATTTGTTGCAACCAATCATCAATATTTAATGTTCTTTACCCAAAAAGGAAAATGTTTTTGGATGCGTGTATTTGAAATTCCAGAAGGAACAAAAGCAAGTAAAGGTAGAGCAATTCAAAACATTATCAATATTGAACCAGATGATAAAGTAAAAGCATTTATTTGTACTCAAGACTTAAAAGATGAAGAATACGTAAATAATCACTACGTAATTATGGCGACTAAACAAGGTCAAGTTAAAAAGACTCCTCTTGAGCAATATTCTCGTCCACGTCAAAACGGTATCAATGCAATTACAATTAAAGAAGATGATGAATTACTAGAAGCAAAATTAACTACTGGAAACAGTCAAGTTTTATTAGCTGTAAAATCTGGTAAATTAGTTCGTTTCGAAGAAGAAAAAACTCGACCAATGGGAAGAACAGCTTCTGGAGTTCGTGGAATTACCCTAGCTGATGAAAAAGATGAAGTAATTGGAATGGTTTCGATTGATAGAGACAAAGTAAATGAATCTCAAATTTTAGTTGTTACTGAAAATGGCTATGGTAAACGTACTTTACTAGTTGATGAAGACGGTGAAGATGTTTACCGTATTACTAACCGTGGAGGAAAAGGAGTTAAAACTTTAAATATTACCGAAAAAACAGGTCAGTTAATTGCAATTAATGCTGTTACAGATGATGATGACTTAATGATTATCAACAAATCTGGATTGACTATCAGAATGAGAATTGATGATTTACGTGTAATGGGTAGAGCTACACAAGGTGTTCGTTTAATTAATATTAAAGGAAGCGACTCTATAGCTGCTGTAACTAAAGTTTTACGTGAAGAAGAAGCTGATGACGTCATTGAAGGCGAAGAAAACGGTACAAAATTTGATAATTCAGAAAACAACGAAAATCAACAATAATTAAAAGCCCTTTTTGGGCTTTTTTTAAAAAACTAAAAACAAAATGAAAAAATTATTATTAGCTACAACTATCATGTTTTCAGTAGCTTCTTATGCTCAAAAGGATGAGTTAAAAACACTTAAAAAGATTTATTCTAAAAGTAATGTTTCTGACAAAGATTTAGAAACTTATAAAGCTACATTAGCTTCTTTAGAAAATTTAGCTACAGAAGAAGGAGATAAAGTGTATACAAAATTTTATAAAAATATGTATCCAACTTTAGTTTTAGCTTCAAAAGGTACAAATGCAACATTACAAGATCAAATGAATGTTTATCAACCTGATTTTATTACTAGTTATGGTAAAACAATTGATGAAACTATTGAATATGAAACAAAGACAGGTAAAAAAGTTTATACAGACGAATTAATTCAAGAAAAAACTGACTTTAAAAATCAACTAAACAATATTGCTTCTACAGCTTACGGAAATGGCAAATATAAAGAAGCAGCAAACTTATTTTATGTTAAATATATTTTTGATCCTAAAAATGAAGGTCAAGCTTTAGAGAATGCATCAATTGCGGCTGTACAATCTCAAGATTATAAGTTAGCTGAAAAAATGTATGAAGAATTAAAGAAAAGTGATTACTTAAATAATGGAACAAAGTATTTAGCAGTAAGTAAAGTGAGTGGTGAGGTAGACTCTTATAGTTCTAAAGCAGATAGAGATAGAATGGTTAAAATTGGTTCACACGAAAAACCATCTGAAGAAAAAGTTTCTAAACAAAAGCCAGAGATTTACAAAACTTTAGCTTTAATTTATGTTCAAAATGGTAAACTTGTTGAAGCTAAAAAGGCTTTAGCTGAAGCTAGAGAGTTATCTCCAAATGATGAAGATATTAAAAAAGAAGAAGCTCGCTTATATTTTAATGATGCTTACGAGTTATTAAAAGATGATCAAAAATTGGTTGATGAAATCAATGCTAATTTATCAAACAAAGCAAAATATGATGAGTTAATGGCAAAAAGAAAAAATAACTTTTCCACTGCAATGCCAAGTTTTGAAAAGGCATATTCATTAAACCCTTCTGATGAAAACACAAAAATCCTTTTAAAAATGACCTATGAAATTTTAGGTATGAAAGAAAAAGCTGATAGTATCAAATAGTAAAAAATCCCAACTTAAAAGTTGGGATTTTTTTTAAATTATTTTTTTAATGACTCTCAATTTATGAGTGTGTCTATTTGTTTCAGCGTTATAAATTCCTAGATGATCTAAGAAATCAATTCTTACTTTACCAGACGCGTGAATTATATGATTGTTTTCAAGCATAATTCCTACATGTATAATAGTTCCCTCTTCATTATCAAAAAAAGCTAAATCACCAGGTTCACTTTCTTCTATAAAGCTAAGGGCTTCTCCTTGTGTTGCTTGTTGTGAGGCATCTCTCAAAAGTTTATAACCATTTAATTTATAAACCATTTGAGTAAAGCCAGAACAATCAATTCCAAAAGGTGTTTTTCCTCCCCATAAATATGGCGCATTTAAATACATATAAGCCGTTTTTACAAGGTTTACTTTTGGTTTTTCACCACATGTTTTAACACCTTCAAAAGCAAAATTTGTGATATTAATCGAATCATCATTTAAAAAGGAAAGACTACTCCCAATGGAAATAGGTAATAATTCATTTTTTGGACTTGAAATAAACTCAATTAAATCAGCACTTAAAACAATTGGACTTTCATTTAATGAATTAAATTGTTTTTCAGAAATTTCTTGGTATTGCTTGTTGTCAATCCATCCTTCGTAATTATCATATGCAATTTTAATTTTAGTCCACTTTTGTTGTTGTTCTAAAATTGTAAAATGTTCGCCAAAAAGAAGTTGAGTAACTTGTTCACTTCTATCAGAAGGTTCAAGTCTAACCGGAACTATAGCAAGATTGCAAATACCAAACATTCAATTGAATTGATAATTAACAATTGATAATTAAGAAATGAATATAACATAATCCAAAACTAATTAT
>JACXVH010000100.1 GCA_014763515.1 Flavobacteriaceae bacterium | reverse complement strand
GCGGAGAAAGAGGGATTCGAACCCCCGGACCTGTTACAGTCAACAGTTTTCAAGACTGCCGCAATCGACCACTCTGCCATTTCTCCAATAAGTTGCTATCATTTCCTGATTGCGAGTGCAAATATATAAACCTTTTTTTAGCTACAAAAAGTTTTTTGAAAAAAAAATTCAATTAATTCTCAATTAACTGAATTTCAAGCACATTAAATATGCAATGAAAATTAGTTTTTTTTAGTATTAATTTATTTCAATACTTTTGCAACGAAATTTTATAGATAAAATGGATGTTTCTTTCGAAATGCTATGGTTAATTCCTATAGGATTCCTAGCTGGATTTTTAAATACTATAGCTGGCGGCGGAACCTTAATTACATTACCTACGCTTTTATTTATGGGTTTACCAGCTCCAATTGCAAATGGAACCAATAGAATTGCAATTTTATTTCAAACTTTAACAGCTGTAAGAGGATTTAAAAGCAAAGGCGTTTCTACTTACCCATTTAGTCTTTATTTGGGCATTTCAGCCTTTTTAGGCTCTTTCATTGGAGCCAAATTAGCAGTTAACATATCTAACGAAACCTTTAATAAAGTTCTTGCTGTTATTATGTTATTGGTATTGGTAACATTAATAATTAATCCTGCAAAAAAAATTAAATTAAACGAAGAAAAATTAACGGGAAAACATCTTTATATAACTACTATAATATTTTTCTTTTTAGGAATATACGGTGGATTTATTAATGCAGGAATAGGTTTTTTAATGTTGGTAATCCTTCCTTATATTAACGGTTTATCTTTACTGAAATCTAATGTTACTAAGGTATTTGTTGTAGCATTTTATACAGTAGGGGCGGTAATAGTATTTGTACTTGAAAATAAAATTAATTATCCCGTTGCTTTTATACTAACCATTGGAAACACTTCTGGTGCTTGGGTTGCAAGTAGATGGAGTGTTAAAAAAGATGATAATGTTATCAAAGGATTTTTGATAGTAACCATAAGTATTCTGGCAATAAAACTTTGGTTCTTTAATTAAAAAGAAAGGCTCTCATTTGAGAGCCTTTCTTTTTAATAGTTTACATATTCTACTATTTCTAATCCGTAACCAATCATACCTACTCTTTTGGTTTGACTTTCACTATTAGAAAGTAATTGTAATTTATTAATATCTAAATCATGTAAAATTTGTGCACCGATTCCAAAATCTTTAGCATCCATTTTAATAGATGGCGCTTTAATTTCGCCTTTATCTTGCAAATCTTTTAATTCTTTTAATCTGTCTAATAATTCTAAAGACTGAACTTCTTGATTAATAAAAATGATTGCGCCTTTACCTTCTTCATTAATTTTTCGGAACATATCGTCTAACTTCTTGTCATTATTATTAGTTAATATCCCTAAAATATCGTTACTAATTTGGGTAGAGTTGATTCTTGTTAAAACTTGCTCACCTGCACTCCATGTTCCTTTTGTTAAAGCAATATGAACTTGTTTATTTGTAGTTTGAAGGTAGGCGCGTAATCTGAATGAGCCAAAACGTGTTAGGACTTCAAAATCTTCTTTCTTTTGAATTAAACTATCGTGCTGCATTCTATAAGCTACTAAATCTTCAATTGAAACTAATTTCAAATCGAAACGCTTTGCTACTTCAACTAATTGAGGAAGACGTGCCATAGTTCCATCTTCGTTCATAATTTCACAAATAACACCTGCTGGTTTAAATCCCGCTAAACGTGCAAAATCAATTGCTGCTTCAGTATGGCCTGTTCTTCTTAAAACACCTCCTTGCTTAGCAATTAATGGAAAAATATGTCCTGGACGCGCTAAATCGTATGGTTTTGTATCGGGATCGATTAAAGCTTCAATTGTTCTAGATCTATCGCCTGCAGAAATTCCAGTTGTAACTCCGTGTCCTTTTAAATCAACAGAAACTGTAAAAGCTGTTTCCATATGATCTGTATTATTACGAACCATTGTATGTAAATCTAATTCCTTACATCTAGATTCGGTTAATGGCGTACATATAAGACCTCTTCCGTGCGTAGCCATAAAGTTTATCATTTCTGGTGTTACTTTTTCAGCAGCGGCTAAAAAATCCCCTTCGTTTTCACGATCTTCATCGTCTACTACAATGATTACTTTTCCTTGGCGAATATCTTCAATCGCCTCTTCAATAGTATTAAGTTGTATGTTGTGTGGTGTCATTTTGTTTGTTTGTAGTTCCAAATTTTGAAAATATTTTTTTGAATGGATCTGTAAGCCAGTCGAAACTAATCATTAATCCAATATCATTTGTCGCTCTGTAAGTCAATAATATAGCAAGTGGTGTTAAAAACAAAGATGACATCCATGTTCCTAAAAAAGGGGAAACAACATCTTCTTGAGCCAATTTTCTACCAAACAAATTTAAAAAGTGATATGCAATAAAAATTATTACTGCAAAAACTATTGGTAAACCTATTCCTCCTTTTCTAATAATTGCACCAAGCGGCGCACCAATAAAGAACATTAATAAACATGAATAAGCAATCATGAATTTTTCATGAAAAACGATCCAGTGTGCATTAATGTTTTTCTTTTTCGATTCTAAATCCGATTTACTATTTTGAATACTAAACTCGGTACTTGAAGTATTATTTTTTGCCTGATCTAAAATTTTAGCTTTGTCTTCTTTGGTAAAAAGGGATAATAAATCATCAACATTTTTCTCGGGCTTATCATTTTGTTTTACTTTCTTTTGCATTACATAATCAACTCTTTGAACTATGTTATCAGAAAACGAAACAACATCTTTATTATAATTTGCTTGTAAAGAATCTACAGCATATTTAATTTCATTAATGTTCAGCATTTTTTCCGAAGTAATATCTCCTTCGTCTTGCCCCATTTTACTCAACTTTGTTAAATCGACATTAATGATGTATTTTTTAAAGCTACTTTTTGCAAAAGGTTCTTTTTTTCTTTCGTTATAATCTTTAGGCACAACATTTTCATAGTAATTCCCATCAAAAAGTTCTAGTTGTAACAAATTAGACGAGTCTTCACTTTTTAACAATCCTTTTTTGGCTTTAATAACAGTGTTTGCAGCCATTCCGGTTTGATTATTCTTTAAGTGAATAATTACTCCCTCCAGTTCATTTCCGTTTTCACCTAACTTCTTATCAACTTTAATAGACATTGTACCAATGTTATTAAATTGGCCTTCGGCAATCGCCATAGCTGGTTTCGATTGAACTATATCTTTTCTTAAATTTAAAAAACGATATTGAGATTCTGGAATAACATTATTTGCAAAAACAAAAGAGACTAAACTCAATAAAACTATAGTAATATTTAACATCTTCATTGCTCTATTTAAAGAAATACCAGAAGATTTCATAGCTGCAAACTCATAATTCTCTGCAAAACTACCAAAAGTCATAATGGCAGCAAGTAATACTGATAACGGTAGAACTAATGGAACAATTGTTGGCGCGTAAAAAGATAAGAACTTAAAAATGGTAAATGCGTTTAAATCTTTACCTGCAAGTTCTGAAATGAAAAGCCAAATTCCTTGTAAAACGAATATAAAAAACAAGATTACAAATACCGAAGCAAATGTAATCATGAATGATTTAATAATGTATTTATCTAATATTTTCACTCCGAAAATTAATCTAACCTATTGATGTAATAATTAGGATATTTTGATTCGGTAAAGGTAAAATGATTTTTTGATAATGGCTGATTTGTTTTAAAAGAATTAACAGTTAATGTTGTTCTTGTACCATTTTTACCCGTTTCAATTAAATTATAAATGTGTTTTGTTTGCACATCTACACCCACTAAGACTTCTTTTCTTTGATCTTTTGAACTAATTGGAACCAATTTTACATATTGAATTTTTCTTCCTTTAATATTTTGCAAAATATCCCAACTGTATTTATATCCAGAATCAAAAAATGTCAACATTTTGTTCGGCGTTACAGTATCTTTATCGCTTTCATCATATTTAGAAATCGTAATTTCTTCATCTTCAGGAACAATCGTATAAATCTTTTTACCATCAAATATTTTAGTAATGCCCATGAAATTTAAATTGTATAAATTTCCTTTAAGGGTAACATTTCCTTTACTTTCTTGATTTATGTTTTCCTTTGGATTGTTTAATGAATATTTAAAATCGATTACAATATTCTCATATGTTTTCACCTTTGTAGAAACTTCATCTAATAGTGCTTTTGCTTTTTGAGCATTTTGGGCTTGTAAAGTTGAAATTCCGAAAATAAAAAGTACTGCTACTTTTAAAAACTTGTTCATTTTATTTATTGTTTTGTTCGTTGTTTAAAAAATGTTCTAATGCTACTAAATCTGGAATTAAAACTGAACGTGCTTTACTTCCTTCAAAAGGTCCTACAATACCTGCGGCTTCTAATTGATCTATAATTCTTCCAGCTCTATTGTAACCCAACTTCAATTTTCTTTGAATTAAAGAAGCACTTCCTTGTTGTGCTGTGACAATCACTTCTGCTGCTTCTCTAAATAAAGAATCTCGGTCGTTTATATCGATATCAAGAGTCGTGCCACTTTCCTCCCCTACATACTCTGGAAGTAAGTAAGCATCTGGATAGGCTTTTTGAGAACCAATGAATTCACAAATCTTCTCAACTTCTGGCGTATCTACAAAGGCACATTGTACCCTTACCATATCATTACCATTAGTATAAAGTAAATCTCCACGTCCAATTAGCTGATCTGCCCCACCTGCATCTAATATCGTTCTTGAATCAATTTTAGACATTACTCTAAAGGCAATACGTGCTGGGAAATTGGCTTTAATCATACCTGTAATTACGTTTACAGACGGACGTTGCGTAGCAATAATTAAGTGAATCCCAATAGCACGGGCTAACTGAGCTAAACGAGCAATTGGAGTTTCTACTTCTTTTCCTGCAGTCATAATTAAATCGGCGAACTCGTCTACTACCAA
This sequence comes from Flavobacteriaceae bacterium, assembly GCA_014763515.1. GTDB lineage: Bacteria > Bacteroidota > Bacteroidia > Flavobacteriales > Flavobacteriaceae > Flavobacterium. Next base: position 4,415 of record JACXVH010000100.1, on the reverse strand, counting down.
TACTATATAAGGTAAAAATCGGTGTCCATTTTCGGGATTTAATTTGCGTTGTTTGAACTTTTCGTTGTATTCTTTAATGTTACGAACCATTGCATCTTTTAATAAAGAGTAACGGTTATCCATTTCAATACATAACGAGTTTAAAGTATTAATTACTTTAGTATTATCTGTAATAATAGCTTCTTCTGTATCGGGAAGTTTTGCTAAATAATGTCGTTCAATTTTATTAAAAAGCGTTAATTCTACTTTTTTAGGATCGACAAGAACAAACTTAACCTCAGCGGGATGTTTTTTATATAATAACGAAGTTAAAATAGCATTTAACCCTACCGATTTACCTTGACCTGTTGCTCCAGCCATTAATAAGTGTGGCATTTTGGCTAAATCGACCACAAAGGTTTCATTAGAAATTGTTTTTCCTAAAGCTACAGGCAATTCCATTTCTGCTTGTTGGAATTTAGGCGAAGCAATTACACTTTTCATTGTCACCATTGTAGGTTTATTATTTGGAACTTCAATACCTATAGTTCCTTTACCTGGAATTGGAGCAATAATACGAATACCAAGCGCAGCCAATGATAATGCGATATCGTCTTCTAAATTTTTAATTTTTGAAATACGAATACCTGCATCAGGTACAATTTCATATAATGTAACCGTTGGTCCAACTGTTGCTTTTATTTGAGATATTCCAATATTGTAGTTCTTAAGTGTATCTACAATTCGGTTTTTATTTTCTTCGTTCTTCCTCCTTTGTTTTTAAATTCAACTCAGAGGCACTTGCAATAGTAGGTTTTAGAGATTCTTTATCAATTTCAAATGGAGACTTTGTCTTTAATTCAATTTTAGAAATTGCTTCATCATCTTCTCTAATGATAAAATCTTCATCTATATTATTTTGAACAACTAAATCTGACACACCATCAAACTCATCATTTTCTAATGTTTCAGCTACAATATTATTTACTGAAGCATTATCTTCTGTTGAAGTAACTTGTGCTTTTTTGATTGCTTCATCGAGTTCTTTTGAAGGTTTTTCAAATAGGTTTTTAACAGTATCTGGCGAAACTTTTATTTTAAAAACTAAAAAGATTATTACTCCGAAAATTAAAACTAATAAAGTCCCAATTTTCCCAATATAATCTTGCGTAAATAAATTCATTTCATAACCTATTGTTCCACTTAACTGTGGTAACATATCCCAGAAAAATCCGAATAAAATAGAAACTACAATGATTAAATATAAATCCCAGAAAAGCGATTTTTTTAATTTTCCAAGTGCTAAATCGAGAATTAAATAAGCACCTGCTAAAAACAAGATTCTAACAAAAATAAAAGAAGCTACTCCAAAACCTTTGTATAAAAAGAAATCTGCTAAATAGGCTCCAAACTTTCCTAACCAATTTTCTACTCTCGATTTTCTATTAAAAACTTCTGCAACCTCACTTTGATCCACATTTCCAGTAACAAAGTAAGATACAAAAGATAACAACAATGCAACAGACAATAAAACCAATAGAATACCTATCGCAAATTTTTGTTGTCGATTGAATTGAAAGTTAAATTTTTCTTTTATCGATGTAGAGGATGAATTTTCTTGTTTTGTTTTTTTGGCCATTAAGCTTTATCTGTTTTACAAAAATAGAGATTTTATATAAATTTTGGAACATAAATTATAGCTCCAATTGCTAAAGCTGTCATTGCAGCAAAAAATACAGCACCAGCCGCAATATCTTTTATAAAACCAATTTTTTCATGATAATCAGGATGAATAAAATCGGCAATTTTTTCTACTGCAGTATTTAAACCTTCAATTCCTAAAACCATCCCTATAGCAAGCGTTTGAACCAGCCATTCTGTTTTAGTAATATGAAAATAAAAACCCGCAATAGTTATGATTACACCAATTGATGATTGCACCATAACGCTATGTTCGGTTGTGATAAGTTTAAAAGCTCCTTTAGCTGCAAACACCATACTTTTTAATCGTCCGGTGAATAAAGTTTCGTCTTTTTGAAATTTCATTTAATAGGATTCGTTTTGACTTAAAAAAAGAGAAATCGCCATAACAAGATACGAAATGGCGATTTTTTAATATAGATTAGAAAACCGCTAAAGCAGCGTCGTAATTTGGTTCATTTGCAATTTCTGCTACTTGCTCTGCATGTAACACTTTACCATTTTCATCAGTTACAATAACTACACGTGAATGTAAACCAGCTAATGGCCCGTCAACAATTTCTAATCCGTAGTTTTTACCAAAATTTCCATCTTTAAAATCTGATAAAGTTTCTACATTTTCAATACCTTCTGCTCCACAAAATCTCTTTTGTGCAAATGGTAAATCTCTAGAAATACAAAGCACTTTAGTATCATTTAACTCACTTGCTTTTGCATTAAATTGACGCACAGATGTAGCACAAGTACCTGTATCGATACTTGGAAAAATATTTAAAACTAATTTACTTCCTTTGTAGCTTTCTAAACTTGCCACTGATAAATCAGGCTTTACTAATTGAAAATCTTTAATAGAATCACCAACTTTTGGTAATTCTCCATTTGTATGAATAGGATTTCCTCCTAATGTTACTGTTGCCATAGTTTTATTTTTTTAGTTTTCAAAAATACTAAAATTAATATTGCCCCTTATTAATGTTTGATTAATTTCTTTCTAGTTGTAAAACCAAAATAAAACTATTTACGTAAATGATAAAAAATGATAAAATTAAACATTATGAAAACCAACAAATTATTTGCAACATTTTTAGTTGTAACAGCAATGTTCTTAGGAACAGAGATGAATGCTCAAAACAAAGAAAAAACGGTGGAAGTAGGAGGAGCTCCTATGTATCCAAGTAAAAACATCATTGAAAATGCAGTAAATTCTAAAGATCATACTACTTTAGTTGCTGCTGTTAAAGCTGCAGATTTAGTTGCTGCGTTATCTTCTGATGGACCTTTCACCGTTTTTGCTCCAACAAATTCAGCTTTCGATAAACTTCCTAAAGGTACTGTTGAAACACTTTTAAAGCCTGAAAATAAAGAAATGCTTCAAACTGTTTTAAAATATCATGTGGCTGCGGGTAATTGGAGCTCAAAAGATATAATGAATGCAATAAAAAAAGGTAATGGAAAATATAGTTTTAAAACTCTAGGTGGGGGAACTTTAACTGCATGGATGAAAGGAAAAGATATTTATTTGACTGACGAAAATGGTAATAGTTCTAAAGTTACTATTGCAGACGTTTCTCAAAAAAATGGAGTTATACATGTTGTTGATACAGTAGTATTGCCAAAAATGTAATTTTAGTTAATTTTTTTAAAGTGAAAAAGCCCTTCAAAAAGGGCTTTTTTTATTTTTCTAACCAATTCCTGAAATCAAAGAAATTTTGTGGTGCTACTCCATGTCCTACTGGATACTCCTTATACAAGATAGGCAAACCTAAATCTTCAATAACTGGTTTCGTTTTTCTAGCCCAATCAACTGGAATCACTTGATCAAAAGTTCCGTGAGAAACAAAAAACTGTAAATGTTTATTCTCCTTTTCTTTGTAATCTTCAATCAAGATTTTATCGTTAAAATAGCCACTTAACATAACCACTCTACTTATTTTTTCAGGATATGACAATGCTACAGCACTGCTTAAAATTGCTCCTTGACTGAATCCTATTAAAGTTACTTTTGAAGTATCTATTGGATACTTTTCACAAATTTCGTCTACAAAACTTGCAATGATATCACGCGATTGCTTTGCTTGTTCATCATCTGAAAATTTATTCTGATCTGCATCGAAATGTATGGCATACCAAGCATGACCATAAGGTTGTAAATCGTAAGGTGCACGAACAGAAATTACAAAATATTCTTCAGGTAATTCGCTGGCAAAAGAAAATAAATCTTCCTCATTACTTCCGTATCCGTGTAATAATATTAAAACAGGATTTTTTTCTTTTAATTCTTTTGGTTCGCGTACAAGGTAATGTAGGTTCATTTTAATGTTAAGTCGTTAATTTGTTTAATTGTTTATAGGCTTTTAAAAAACTTTTGATAAAATTTTCCCACTAGTGGAACCATTCTTTTATCGCCACTTAAACAACCTACAAAACCATAAATCCAAAGAATAAAAATAAACAACCAAAAGGCAGAAGAAACCATCCAACTATCGAAATATCCTATGAAATATCCTAATAGAAAATAGGTTAATGATATTCCTAATGCTTGACGAATATGAAAACTTGCAAACTCACTTTTGTTTTCTTCTTGATTCATAAAAATTGCAACAACACTTCCAATAATGGTAATATAAGCTACAATTGCTGTCGTTTTTCCTTTATTAATATCTTCCATAGTTTTATTATCAATTATCAATTATCAATTGTCCATTATTTAGTATTCCTATTGCTTTTCCTTGCAT
>JACXVH010000438.1 GCA_014763515.1 Flavobacteriaceae bacterium | reverse complement strand
TTAATTTCATTAAAAATCCAAGGATAACCAATCGCAGCACGACCAATCATAATACCATCAACTCCGTATTTGTTTTTGTATTCCAATGCTTTTTCAGGAGAATCAATATCACCATTACCAAAAATTGGCATCGTAATTCTCGGATTGTTTTTTACGCGTGCAATATGCCCCCAATCAGAATGACCTTTATACATTTGCGCTCTTGTTCTCGCATGAATACTCAAGGCATGCACACCGATATCTTGTAAACGCTCTGCAACCTCATCAATATTTATCGAATCTTCATCCCAACCTAAACGTGTTTTTACTGTAACTGGTAAAGAAGTACTATTAATTACTGCTTTTGTCAAACGAACCATTAAATCGACATCTTTTAAAACTCCAGCTCCAGCTCCTTTAGAAACTACTTTTTTAACTGGACAACCAAAATTAATATCAACTAAATCAGGCTGAACGGTTTCTACAATTTTAGCACTCATCGCCATTGCTTCTTCATCTCCACCAAAAATTTGAATTCCAACCGGACGTTCATAATCGAAAATATCTAATTTCTGACGACTTTTAATCGCATCACGAATCAATCCTTCCGAAGAAATAAATTCAGAATACATTAAATCGGCTCCGTGAAGTTTACACAATCTACGAAATGGGGGATCGCTCACATCTTCCATTGGAGCTAAAAGCAAAGGAAATTCAGGTAATTCTATATTGCCAATTTTGGGCATAAGTGCATTCATAAGTGCATTATTTTTTTGCAAAGATACTAAACCTTGTAGGTTTTAAAAACCTACAAGGTTAAAATACAAAACTTTGCTTTATATTTGCAGATTGAATCCCGTAGTTTTTAGGGAAAACGATAGTTTTTTGAAGATGAAGAATATTAGAAATTTTTGCATTATTGCGCACATTGACCATGGTAAGAGTACTTTGGCAGATAGATTATTAGCAGCTACGCAAACCGTAACAGCTCGTGAAGAAAAAGCGCAATTGCTTGACAATATGGATTTAGAACGTGAACGTGGAATTACCATTAAGAGTCACGCTATCCAAATGGAATATGAATACAAAGGCGAAAAATATATTTTGAATTTGATTGATACTCCAGGTCACGTTGACTTTTCTTACGAAGTATCTCGTTCTATTGCAGCTTGTGAAGGTGCGTTGTTAATTGTTGATGCGGCTCAAAGTATTCAGGCGCAAACTATTTCTAACTTATATTTAGCGTTAGAAAATGACTTGGAAATTATTCCGGTTTTAAACAAAGTAGATTTACCAAGTGCAAATCCTGAAGAAGTAAGCGATGATATTATTGACCTATTAGGATGCGACTTAGAAGATATTATTCATGCTTCTGGAAAAACAGGTTTTGGTGTAGATAAAATTTTAGAAGCAATTATTGAAAAAGTTCCCGCTCCAAAAGGCGATCCAGAAGAACCGCTTCAAGCTTTAATTTTTGACTCACATTATAATCCTTTTAGAGGAATTGAAGTAATTTTCCGTGTAATTAATGGTGAAATTACGAAAGGGCAGAAAATTAAATTCATGGCAACTGGTAAAGAATATTTTGCTGATGAAGTTGGAACCTTGAAATTAAACCAAGTTCCAAAACAAAAAATATC
>JACXVH010000099.1 GCA_014763515.1 Flavobacteriaceae bacterium | reverse complement strand
AAGACTGTGTAAAATTTAAAATTAAACAAAAAAATAATGGGGTTTTAAAACCCCATTATTTTTTCTACTTACACAGTTTATGTTATAGTACCTTTTATTCTTTATATAATTTTTTCTTTAATTCATCGATTATTTTTTGTTGTTCTTCAACTTTACTATTTAATTCCTGAACAGCTTTTACAAGAGGCATAATAAATTGTGAATAAGCTATGCTATAATTATCAGATGAATTCTCTTTTTCAGGTACATGCAAACCATCGAAATTATAACCAACTTCATTACAAATAGTTTCAATTTCTTGAGCAATAAATCCTGAATGTATTATATTCGAAGATTGGGAATAATCGGTTTTTAAAGAAATTTCGTTTTGAATTTGCGCTGGTAAATTTTGAACTAAATGGTTATTATATTTTTTTGTATCGAACTTATAAGTAACGGGTCTTAATTTTAAAACAAAATCTAATCCAGGAACATTTTCTTTTACATCAAACTTAAATCTTCCATCCGAAGGATTACTATAAGGCACTTGCCCTTCAATTATTGTAATTCCAGCATTTCCTAATCGAATTTTATTAGACGCATTAACTACAGAACTTTCCCCAATAGCCGTTGCGTCAGTTAGATTATTCACTGAGGCATTTGCATTCCATCCTAAATATAAATTATCTGTACCCGTAATATTGTTCGATCCAGCATTCCAGCCTAAAGCGGTGTTCCAATTTGCTGTATTATTAAACAAAGCTGAATCTCCAATTGCTGTTAGCTGTCTCCCAACAACATTATTTTCTAATGCTTGATATCCAATTGCAATATTATTATTTCCTGTTGTATTGTTAATCATTGTAGATCTTCCTATCGCTATATTTGAGCTCCCAGTTGTGTTATTTCTCAATGAACTATTACCAATCGCCACATTTAATATACCTGCGGTATTGTATAATAAAGACTCATTACCTATTGCCAAATTTTCATTACTTGAAATGTTTGAACTTAAAGACCTATATCCTAGAGCAATATTATCACTACCTGTTGTATTGTTATACATTGATGTCCAACCAATAGAAAGATTTCTCTGCCCAGTATTATTTGAGTATAAAGAGGCAACTCCCACGCCTATATTCTCATTCCCAGTTGTATTACTTCTTAACGCTTCGTGACCAATTGCAATTCCAGAAGATCCTGATGTATTAAAAGATAAAGCATTATTTCCAATAGCCGCATTAAAAGAGCCTGTAGTGTTGTTTAATAAAGAATATGCTCCTAAAGCAACATTTCGATTTCCAGTAGTATTACTATTCATTGAATGAAACCCAACAGCAGTATTAAGATCACCTTCATTATTTTTTAAAGTTTCTGAGCCTACTCCAGTATTATAACTTGCAACTCCTGCATTTCTCATTGATTCGAAACCAATCGCAGTGTTTTCAGCACCTATTGAACTTTGCATAGCAAGAAACCCCATGACAGTACTTCTAGAATTATTAGTTGCAGAGGACATGCTACCATAACCAATAGCAACATTATAAAAACCTGTAGTATTTGATAACATTGAATTATGTCCGATTGCTACATTTGAGCCTCCAGATGTTGTATTATACAAAGCTGAATCTCCTATAGCGATGGAAAAATCTCCAGTGTAGTTTCGTAATGCATTACCCCCAAGTGAAATATTTTTTTCCCCAAATTGATTAGAATAAAGCGCATCATAACCTATCGCTATGTTTGAATCTCCAGTTGTATTACTTCCTAAGGAACGAAAACCTACTGCAATATTGTCATGTCCTGTTGTGTTTTGTGACAAGGAATTAGAACCCAATGCAGTGTTATTATTACCAGTTGTATTGTTTGCTAAGCTATAGACTCCAATAGCTAAATTAACATTTCCAGAAGTATTTGAAGCTAAACTGTTTACTCCAAGTGCTATATTATTATCGCCATTACTATTGTTTAGCAAGGCATTAGCACCAATAGCCATATTATTTGACCCAACTGTATTGTTTTGTAAAGTAAAAGCGCCAATACCAATATTATTATTTGCCGTAGTATTTGCTCTTAAAGAAAAATAGCCAATTCCTATATTAAAATTACCTGTATTATTATATAATGTTTCTTGCCCAAGCGCAATGTTGTCATTTCCGCTGTAAAAGGTAGGGTAACTACCACGCATAGAACTTTTACCTATAGCAATATTTCTTTCCCCTAGTTGATTAGAATATAATGCAGAATTTCCAATTGCAACATTATCATCTCCACCATTAAAAAACAATGTTTCTTCACCTATTGCAATATTATTATTTGCACTTGAACTTTCTTTTAATGCGTTTTCACCTAGTGCTATATTTGAATTACCATTTGTATTCGCCTGTAAACTTTGACTACCTATTGCAATATTTTTTAATCCAATAGTATTTAATTGGAGAGAATATAAGCCTATTCCAATATTCTCAATTCCATTTGTATTTTCAGATAATGCAAAGGAACCTATAGCTACATTTGAACTTCCAGTCGTATTCTTTTTTAAAGCCTCTCCTCCTAATGCCACATTTTCATTGCCCGAAATATTAGACAGTAATGATGAATAACCTACTGCAACATTATCCGATCCGCCAGTATTTGATAGCATTGATTGATAACCAATTGCAGTATTTCTATCTGAAAGATTATTATTTAGTGTACCATATCCCAATGCAGTATTATAAATCCCTGATACATTATTTTGCAAAGATGAAAACCCAATACCTAAATTTACGTTTGCTGTAGGATTAGAATCATTTTGCCCTGCATTTGTTCCTAAATATATTGAATAACCAGATGCATCAGATTTTCCATCATTTAAATCATCAATTTTCTTAGCACCATTTCCTATTGATTTCCAGCTAGTAGTCGCATTTTCCCAATAATAAAAACCTGGTGTATTAGTCCCAACAGTCGTTGTTAAAAAAACCAACATTCCATTTTGAGCAGCACTGGGATTTATAGCTGGGAAAGCGTCAACTTTTGGTATTAAAATTCCGTCTGTAGATGATGGATTAACTTGATTGCTTGATTTAATATCAAGTGTTGCATTTGGGGTGGTAGTATTTATCCCAACTTGTGCAAACAAACCATTACATAATAGCAAAACAACTAAAAAAATAAACCTACTCATTTCTTTTTTTGAGCAAATTTAATTTTGGTATTAATTGTAAATTAAATTGTTGTATAGTTGGTTAAAAAAAATGTATAAATGGTAATTTATTTTCTTATTAGGTCAAAAATTACAATAGTACCAGAAATTGTATTGTTGATTTCTTTTTTATTAATTATTTCAAATTTTATATTAAATAAATCATTCCTTTTATTAAAAATTGAAATTCTATCTGAAACCACTTTTATTCCTTTTGAATTATGATTCAAATTTTGATTTGGAACATAACCTAATCCATTATCATCTATTATTATTGATATTATATCATTCTTTTTTGAAATGTGAATATTAATTAAACCCTTTGAGCTATTTTTTAAAACACCATGCCATATAGCGTTTTCGACAAATGGTTGAAGAATCATACTGGGCAATTTAATCGAACTTATATCTATTTCTTCATCTACTTTAATATTAAATTCAAAAATATCATTAAGCCTTTTTTGTTCGATTAATACATATAATTCTAATGTTTTAAGCTCTTCTTCTAGCGATATTAAATCTTCAAAACTGGACTCAAAACTTTTTCTAATAAATTTTGAAAACAGGTTAATATATTTTACAGATTCTGCTTTTTCTTTTTCAATAACATTTGCTTTAATTGAATTCATCACATTAAATATAAAATGTGATTTCATTTGATTTTTTAGCATTTTATTTTGCATCTCAAAAACCTCATTTTTTAATTTTTCTTTTTCATTTTGAGATTGCAGAAATTCATATTCTTTTTGTTTTAAAACAATTTTTTCTTCTAATTCAATTTGTAGTTTTTTTTGCAAATTATTCTTCTCAATTTGCAGATTCATTTTTAATAAATATACTTTTCTAATTCGTAACCCCAAACCAACAACAAAAAAGAAAGTTTCTAATAGAATTCCTATATAAAAATACACTAAGGGTTCTATTGAAAACTCATATTGTCTATACAAAAGAGTTGTTATCATAGAAATTATTGCAAAAAGTGCATAAAATACCGAGCCTAAGAAAAATGAAATTTTAATTGTATCTAGCTTATGAAATACTTTCTTTAAAATTAAAATAGCCATCAATAGATAAAAAGGCAAGTGCACATATAAGAAATATCTATAATAAATGTATTGTATTTTTATTCCAATTAATGAAACAAAAATAAACAATGTTAGCCCTATAACTATTTCAATCGAAGTGATTTTTTTTATAGCCTTGTGAAATTTTGGAAATTCATGCTTTATATTTAAAAATTCTAAGCCAAAATAAATATGTAAACAATGATATACAAGCTGAAGGAACCAATTAACACTATAAAATCTTCCACTCATGACTTCATTATGAAACTCATTGAGATAACTACTTTTAAAAAGAATAAATGAGAAAAGTAAAAAATTATAAAAAGCGTATAATAAGTAAATTCTATCTTTTGTAAAGAAAAATAATACGCAGCTAATAATTATAAAAACCACTAATGAAGAAGCCGATAAATGCCAAAAAATTTCAAGTAAATAATTTGTAAAAGGCTCAAAAGTCATTTCTTAAACTTATCTAGAAAAGCCTTTTTTTTCAATCTAGAAACAGGCAGTTCTGTATTATCAATTAAAGCTAAAATACTACTTTTTTTATTAAATGATTTTATAAAATTGACATTGACTAAATATGAATTATGAATTCTAACAAAGTTTTCATCAAGATTATTTTCAAAGTATTTTAGATTATGACTCACAAAATATTTTAAATTCCCTTTTAAGTATATAGATGTATAATTTCCATCGGCCTCACAATATATAATAGTATCTTGTTCTATAATTTTATCCTGACCGTTAGCATAAATATTTATTGTCTTTTTATTTCTATATTCTTCTATAATTTTTTTCTCAAGCTGTTTTTTATTAAACTTCTCTAAAACATAACGAATATCATCAACATCTATAGGTTTTAGGAGGTAATCTAAAATTTCATTTTTATAAGCATCAAAAGCATATTTACTATATGCAGTTGTAAATACAACTTGAAAATTTCTAGATAAAAATTTTCTTAAAAAATCTATACCACCACATTGTGGCATTTCAACATCTAAAAACAAAATATCAAATTCTTCATTAGAAATAAATGATTCAGCTAGAGAAATATTTGTGAAACTTTTTACAACTCGAACTTCATTTATTTGATTAAGCTCATATTGCAAGCTTGTTATAGCATCTAATTCATCATCAACAATAACAACCTTAATCATTGATATTTATTTTAATAATTCTAATATTCTGTGTTCTATTGGTTCGGTTTCCCAAATTTGCTCAATATTTTCAATTGACAAAATTTCTTGCATGATAGCATTTTGTTTATCCCCTTCAGCCAAAGCTTCGGAATAAGGTTGATGACTAAACGTAACCCTCCTATATAAAGGTAACCATTTATCTGGGTGTTTTTCAGAAAACCACTTTTCAATTTTCTTCTGTAGATGAAATTTATCATCAGCGGTTTTAGAACTCATTTCTATAAAGTTACGATATGAGAGCTCTGCTATCGCATCAGTATTAGGTTTTCTTGAATTTTGATACGATTCAAAAATTGCTTCCCAATCATCTCCATATTTTTCCATCATTTCCACTAAAATCGTAATATCTTCAAAACCTGCATTCATTCCATGTCCATAAAACGGAACTATGGCGTGACAAGCGTCTCCAATTAATGCTACTTTGTCTTGGTAAGTCCA
>JACXVH010000098.1 GCA_014763515.1 Flavobacteriaceae bacterium | reverse complement strand
GAGTTCGGAAAATGTCGGCTTAAAGTATTTCCGCAAAGATTTTCAAAAGTTGGAAAAGAGTAGTGGAAAAGTTTTAAAATTATGCGTTTCAACAATGCTAAACTACAACGTTTTGTGGCTTAGCTAGGGGGTAGAGATCGAAGCACTTACTTTCAATTTTGCACTAATGTTTATTTGAAAACCAAATGTTCAATTTAGCACTGAACCCGCCATTTTGCCAAACTGCTGTTGTGCGTTCGGCTTTTTATTCAGTTTTGTTTAGTGTCCAAATAATTGCTTTTTCCTTCGTTGCTCTGAAAATTGTCGTATGTTTTTCTTTTGGTTCGTCTGAAAATTTCCATTTAATATTTTCTTTGTTCTCTGTATTAAAAATGTCAGCCAATTCTTTTGTAAAAGGCGAAACGTCTTCTGCGTCTGAACTTGCAAACCAAATCCATTTATCTGATATTGGAAATTTCGCTAAATTTTCTTTTGCTGTTCTTACCAAATAATGATTATTCCACCAAAGTGAAGGGTCAAAAGCGATATAATTGTCAAACATTTCAGGTTTTAGGAAAAATGTTTCCATTACAAAAAGTCCTGATGCAGATTCCCCAATTATACTTTTTTCAGTCGTTGTTCTGTATCTTTTGTTAATTTCAGGGAAAAGTTCGTCTTTGATAAATGCTCTAAATTTTTCTGAACCACCAACAACTGGTGCAATTTCTTTGTCTTTCGCTACTTCTGTAAAGCCTGTTAAATCTCTTCTTCGTTGAGTGTTTTCAATTCCGACAAGTATTAAAGGTTTTATTTTCTTTTCTTTAATTAGTTTAGCCAAAGTATTTGCAATGTGAGGAAAGTCTTCTTTTATTCCACCATCTGCCATATACATTACAGGCAAAGAGTCTTTACTTGCTTTATAATTTTCTGGTGTCCAAACATTTATTACTCTTTCTTCTCCAACTTGTTTAGATTGAATTTTAAAAGTTTCGTGTTCTGGAATAGGGTCTTTAGGTTGTGATGCATTTGAGCAACTTGTTAATGTTACAAGTATAAAAAGTAAGTTGTAATAAATAAATTTCATATTTTCTGTTTTTTGTCTGTTTGTTTTTTTTACGCTGTCGTTTTAAGCTGTCGCACAACGTGTTCGTGTATGTTTAGTTGCGTTGGTTATCACTAATTTAGTAAAAGAAAACGAACCAATGGTTAATCTGTATCATTTTCCGAGTAAAGACTTGACAAGCAATTAAATATACACGTTGTTGTGCATAGTGCTTTTTCCGTTCAGCTTGGTTTTCCGTTGTTTGTTATTTAGTTAAAATGTGAGCGTTGGCAAGGCATACTCTTTTGCAATTTTTGGCGTAGCGTTGGCTGGTGCGAATGGCAAATGTGTATGGCTTTTAGCTTTGACTATTTCAATATTCCTGTGAAAATTGAAACATAATACAATCCAGTCAAAATAAAAACAACACCTGCAACTGTCCGCATTACTTTTTCGATTTTCGTAATTCTGTTGTAGAATATACCGACTTTTCCTGCTGTAAAAGCTAATAAATAAGTAAACAGAATTACAGGTAATCCTGTTCCAAATGCAAATACAATTGGTAAATAAAGTCCTTCTGCTGATGAAATTGTCATTGGAATCAACATTCCAAAAAACAATGCACCACTATAAGGGCAAAACGCCAAAGCAAAAACTACACCTATCAAAAAAGAACCTAAAAGACCTTTGTCTTTAAATTTTTCAGATAGTTTTTCTTGAAAATTCAATTTCCCTAAAAAATTGAGTTTGATAATATTCAGCATAATCAACCCAATGATTATCAATAAAGGCCCTAAATATTTCTCCCCATTCTGATTGAAAAATCTTGCGATATGGAATTTACTTGCACCAAAGTATAATATCAAGCCAATTGCAGTATAACTAAAACCTCTACCCAAAGAGTAAAGTAATCCGCTTAAAAACACTTTTCGTTTACTTGAAATGTTTTTAGAAATAAAAGCTGTTGCAGTTATGTTGGTCGCCAAAGGACAAGGACTAATGGCTGTCATTAGTCCGAGTATGAATGCCGATAATATTGGGATATTATAATTCTCTAAAAGCGATTGCAAAAAATCCATTTAGAGCGTTTTTAATTCCGTATCTATTTTAGCTTTCAGCTCTTTAGAAAAAGCCTCTTGGTCATTTCCATTCATAAAAGCAAAATCTGTAAGATTTATTTGGGTTTCTTTTCCGTTTTTAATCACGTTTAAGAATAAAGAAGTACCTGATGCCTCAAATTTTTCGGCAATCTTTTCATTTTCCTTTTTATCTACATTGATAACCTGAAACGTAATTATATCATCTTTCAGTTCTTTTGCAAAATAAGTGTTCAACGTGTATTTCGTATTTGCTTCAATTGCATTGCAGGTCATACATCTGTGTGTAGAATGAAAGTCTAAAACTTCAATTTTAGAAACGGATTTATCTAAAGAAGTCGTTTTGTTTTTATCTTGACCGTTGCAAGATGTAAGTATTAGACTTACTGCTAAAACTGCGAAAATTTTAATTGTGTTCATATTTATCTTTTTTATTATTGATTACATTTTGATTTATTTTTATTGAGAATATCAGTTTTGAGGTAATCGTTTTTCAAAACGGGATTCCATTGAAAGTTTTCTATTTCAGTTACAGTGAAATTGTCTTTAGAATTTGTAGTTAGAAGTTTTTTAGAAAAATTTTCTTCCAGTTTTTTAAGTTTTTCTAAATCACAAGCAGTTAATTCTCCTTTATCTGCTTTTGCTCCAAGTTTGTCTATTTCTGCTGGTTTTACACCTTTATTCATCGTTACTTTTACCGTTTTTTCATTGTCTTTTCGCTGAATGATGTAAAAACCATTCTCCATAGAATTATCTACATAAAAAGAGTTGAATTGATAACGACCACCTGTAACATAAATGGCAACATCTGTCAGACAAGGTGAACTTTTACTTACAATTAGTGTGTTTGTACGGTCAATTATTCCGTTAGGATAAAGCACCTCTAAACCTTCTTTTATTCCTAAAAACCCAACGACTAAACCATCACATAAATGACCGTGAAATTTTTCTAAATCGGTTAAATTGATTTGGTGTTCTAAACCCAATCTTCCTTTAGAGAATTCGGTATCAATTACATTTATAGTAGGTGAGTTATCACTATCATTTACTTCTGTTTGTCCTTTATCATCTATTATTTTTTGTCCCTTTTCTTGAGAACAGGCAGTTATGAATAATCCAATTATTGATATGTAAATTAAATGCTTCATAAAATGATATTAAATAAATATCCTGAAATGATGATGCAAAGTGTAACGACTCCAAAAAAGATGGCAATTAACTTTAAAGTCATTACTTTTTTTAATAACATAGCTTCTGGCAATGAAAGTCCAACAACTCCCATCATAAAAGCGATTGCAGTTCCTAACGGAATTCCTTTAGCAACCAATACCTGAACTATAGGAAGTATACCTGATGCGTTTGAATACATTGGTACAGCTAAAATCGTAGCAATAGGAACAGCAAAAAGGTTGTCCTTGTCCATATATTTTTCAAAAAAACCTTCAGGAATATAGCCGTGCATTAGTCCGCCAATTGCAATTCCTATTATTACGTAAGGAATGATACCTTTAAGAATTTTTATTACTTCTGCCCAAATAATTGGCAAACGTTGTTTAAAGGTTTGTTTCTCTGCTTCAAATAGGTCTTGCTCTCTTTGGGCGTTTTCTAATACTTCTTTTACCCAAGGGGTTAAATAACGTTCTAATTTTAATTTTTGAAGAATTACACCAGAAATTGTTCCAAGCAAAATACCACTTACCACATATATTACGGTTGTTTTTAGTCCGAATAAGCCAACGAAAAGTCCGATTGCCACTTCATTAACCAAAGGGGAAGTAATCAAAAAAGCAAAGGTTACACCTAACGGAATACCACCTTTTACGAAACCGATAAACAAAGGAACTGATGAACAAGAACAAAATGGCGTTACCACACCAAATAGACTTGCCATAAGGTATTCCAATCCGTATAATTTATTTCTTGACAGATAGTTTTTAACCTTGTCTATGGGAAAGTAACTATTGACTATTCCCATAAAAAAGATGACAACAAAAAGAAGTATTAAAATCTTTGTAGTATCATAAATAAAGAAATTTAAAGCTTCTGCTAAATGTTGCCCTTGTTTCATATTTAAGACATCATAAACAAACCAATCTGCTATATTTTGTATCCAATCGAACATACATTAATTATTAATTGTGTTTATAAAATCTTTGGCATTTTCACCACGTAAAAACTCTGTCAAACCAATAAGCCCATCCTTTAAATAACCAACTTTGTAGCCTTTACTTATTAAGTACATCATTGCTATAATGGCTCTATCTTTGTGTGGGCAAGCCGTAACAATTAATTTGTCTTTGGGCAGTTCTTTAAATCGTGCAGGAAGTTGGTTTAATGGCATTTTTAAGGCATAGTTCATGCCCCAAGCTGCTTGTTCTTCTTTAAACCTAATATCTAATAAAATAACAGAATCTACTGCGATTAAATTTGTGATTTGTTCGTTAGAAATTTTCATATTATTTCGACTATCATAATCGTATTGTTGTAAATAAGTGTCTAAAGGTCCTTGAGAAAACCCTGAAACACTTATTATTAGTGTATAAATGAATATAAAAAAGAAATTAGGTTTCATAATGGTATTTATTTTAGCAACAACCTGAATTTGAACAACATGAAACATTGCTTGTTGCTGCTGAAGTATCACCTTTGGTTGGAAATCCTTTTTGAACCCAACGAGCAATCCCATGTTGCATATTCACAACATTTTTATAGCCATGATTCATTAAAAAATAGGTTGCTTTTAGGCTTTTGGCGCCAACTTTACAAACCATAACAATTTCCTTATCTTTAGGTATTTCCCTAAAACGCGCTTCAAATTCACTTAACGGAATATTGATGATGTTAGGCACATCAAAACTTAAAGTGTTCACTTCATCAGTCTCTCTAACATCTATCAATAAAGCCCCTTCATTAACTTTTCGCATAGTTGTAGTTGGGCATATCTCTTTTGCAGTTTCCATTTTTTTTATTTTATTAATTCTAAAACTTCGTTTTCGTTTGGCACTCTGCCTTTAATGGTAATTTGTTCATCTACCACCAATACAGGTGTTGATAACACATTGTATTTCATGATTTCCATGATATCTTCCACTTTTTCAATGGTAGCGTCAATATTATTGTCCGCTACTACTTTTTGAACAATACTGGTCATGGATTTACATTTTGGACAACCTGTCCCTAAAATTTTAATTACTTTAGTCATAATATTTGTATTTGTTTATCGCCAATAGGCGATAGGTTTATTAAAAAAATATCAATCAAAAAATTGTTGGAATAAGTTTTTTGCTATCTTCCAATTTTCTTGGTTGATACAGTACTTTATTTTTGGCGGTTTTAATTCTCCTTGAATTAAACCTGCATTTTTTAATTCTTTTAAATGCTGTGAAACCGTTGATTGAGAAATTGGTAATACATCAACCAAATCTCCAGTAAAACAACACGATTGATTTTCAAGATGCTTTAAAATCGCAATACGAGTAGGATGTCCTAAAGCTTTAGCAAATTTTGCCAATGCTTCGGTATCTTCCTTATACTCCATATGTTCTAAACTTCTTTTCATATTCTCTATCGCAAATATACGATAGGTTTTGGAATTCTTTTGTGCGTTGGGTTTTGCGTTGGTAAAAAATAAATGTGCTGTTTGTGCGGTGGATTTTTTAGTTCAAATGTTGATGTTCTGCTCGATTTCAGTATTATGCACAACGGTTTGGCGTTTGGCTCAGTGGCGGATTTCGGAGCACAAAACTGTCATTACACCACAAAAGTTGATGCGAGGTAGAATGTTCAATTAACCACGTCACCCGCCATTGAGCCAAACGCCTGTTACCAGTTGGTGTTCTTGTCCATCGTGACTGTAAACAATTGTTGTTGTTGCATTTACGTGTCTTTGTCGGGCTGGTTTGCGTGTTGGGTGTTTTAATTTTTTCAGAAGGGAGGGAGAAAAAAATTGAATTTCTTCTTGGGTCGGGAAAAGCACACTCTTTGCCAAGTTTTGGCTTGAGTGTCGGCTTGTGCGACTTGGTAATGTGTGTGCTTTTGTGCGTAGGAGTTTCATCATTTTGTTGTCTCTTGATATTTTCTATTCATATTGTCAATTACCTTTTTCATTTGGTCTCTAAAACTCTCTGGTGAAATTACTTCTATTCCGTCTCCATAGGAAAGAATTAGTTGTATTAGTTCTATATTTGGGATTACTTCAATTTCAATTATTGTTCCGTCTGATTTTGTTACTGTCTTTTTCTGCGAACCGTGTAAAGGTTTTGTCAGGATGTATGGAGTAACTTCATTGTTAATTTTTAGCTTGATTTTTATTGGCTTTTCGTTTGGTGTAAAGCTCACGCCAATAATATCTTCAAAGTAGTCTTTGAAGTCCAGCGTTGTGTTTTCTATGTATTTCTCAGAACTTTGAGAAATACTTTTAATTCTGTCTAATGGCAGATTATAAATAAGTTTGTCTTTGTTGTTTAAGCCAAACAAAAACCAACGTTTATTGAATTGTTTGAGATAATACGGGTGAATAAGCAGTTGTTTTGGTTCAGTTTCCTTGAATGACTGGTATTCGATGTTTAAAGCCGATTTGTTTGTAATGCTTTTGTATAGTGTTGGCAATTTGTCTAAGCCAACCAAATATTCATTTTGGTCAAAACTGATAACTTCAGTTGGTTCTTTATCTTGAAATGAAGATTGTAGTTTGGGAAATATTTCATTTACCCATTCGAATTGCGGAATGCCCCTGAAACGTAGTAAAACCATAAGTGCAGAGTTTATCGTTTCAATTTCATCATCACTGATTTTCTGATTTTGAATACTAAAATCTATTTCGCTGTATCTGTAGTAAAGTTTTTTGCCTTGACGAATCCTTTCAAGTGGAATGGAAAATCCCGCCTCGCTTTCCATAAATTTAATATCATCAAAGAGCTGTCTTCTTTCAACTTTTGAACCATCGCCATTGAATTCTTCCAATGCTTTATTTACTTCATCAAGTAAATCGTCAATAAAAAACATACGATACTTGTTGCTGAAACATTTGTCCAACACTTGGTATCTCAAGTATGCGTTTTTATTAATGCTCATAATTCTTGTGTATTAAATGAAATATAATCCATTCCAAATTCTTTGTTTGCTAAAGAACTGTATCGGGCATCATCTATCTTTAAGGTTATTTCTTTTTCGGATGAGTTTTCATATAATGCATTGCAACAAGAACATTTCATATAGTTCAATTCAGTTATGATGTATGATTGAAATGCTTCTCCGCAACTAAAACAATGTAAATACTTATTTTTAAGGTCTTCTGCTCTTTGGTTTATTTCGTTGATAAGATTAGATAATTCTTTAAAAATGTTGTTTTTATCAGGCCTGCTTTTCTTGGCAAACAAAGTGTCGGTTTCAAACTGTTTCTTTATATCATCCTCTTTTAATTCTGATTTAGGATAAGAGTGGAATGAAAATGTGTAGTCAGAAGTGTTGAAACTTACCTGGTTATGAGGTATATATTTGACATAATATTTTAACAGTTGTGGGAACTTATAGCTGCGTTTTAAGTTTTCATTGTATGAACTCAATAAAAACTTCTTAATAAAGGTTCCTGCCCGTTCAATGGTGTCTGGGTCTAATGGATTTATAGAAATAGTTTGCAGAATTTTATTGATAGGGTTTTCGGAATAATAAAATAGACAGGTATTGTTTTTCTTTAAAAACTCAATTTGTTCTCTTGTGTTCTCCGGCTCGTTTGCAATAACAATGATTCTCTTTTCAAACCTACCAATTCTTATCTTGAATACATTCTTATCTTCTGCTAACACAACAGTATCATAAAAAAGATGTTCGCCTGAAAATCTTTGATAAGTCCCTTTCAATTCGTAGTTCAAAGCATCTTTTAGTGTGTAGGCAATAATGCTTTTTGCATATTGTCTAAGTCCGTTTATTACATCTTGTTCGTGTTTTAGTTTTTCAGAATCACTTTTTCCGGGTTTTACTTTATCAAGCTCAATCCAGAGTGTTTTTACGTATCTGTAGTGCTTATGATTTACCAATACGTTCGTGTTTTTCAATGCAATTGATTGCAATGCTCGTTTATTTACTAAATCAAAGAGGTCTGACTTTTGAAGCAACTGTAATCTTTTCTGAATCTGATTTAAAACATTTTCAGTTTCGCTTAATGTTGCTCCGTCTTGGGATGAGCCACGATAGTTTTCATCATCATACACAGCACCAATCAATCTCAGATTTCTTTCTGTTTTTTTGTACCAGCTATTTTGGTCGTTGCGATTTTTTAAAAGTTTTTCGTAGTCGTTTAGAAACGACTTTATGTCCTGAATTTCCTTTAAACGTGAATTAAGATAAACAAGACAACGTTGAACTAAGGTCACGCAAAGTTGATTCTCATAAATATCAAAATTTAGGTCTAATTCTTCGTGTAAAATTCTGCTTGGCTTGAAACTGACAATGCTTTTATGAACCCAATCTTCTGTATGTGAAGCCAAGTATTGATAACTTTTCGATGGAATTCGTTTTGCTTTTGATAAATTAATGGAACTACATTAAATTCGTTCGGTTTTGACTTTTCTACATCAACCGCAATGTCGATAAATATATCCTGAATGCTTTTGTTTTTGTCCAAAAGCAAATCTTGTTTAATAGCCTTATTGGTTGGAAAGTTAGAGTAGGTGATATCTTTTCCATTGTCAGCAAAACAATATCTGCCAAAGTCAATTTGATTTGGTATTTCTTTTTCAGAAACTGTTTTGCCTGTATATCTGTCAAATAGCATCATTACTTCTTACTTATTTCCGTATCTAAAAGGTCAATTGTGAAACGTGGTTTTTGATTGTTAAATGTCTTTTCAAAAAGTTTTACATATTCCTCCTTGAATTTTGTAAGATTGGTTTTGTCCAAATCATAACGGTTTTTTAGTGTTCTGAATAATCTGCTTGTAATCAAATGATCGGTTGCGATGGCAATATCTTGTTCCTTTTGAGTTCCAGATTCTACAAAAACACCAATAAATTTTTCTGCTTGATACTCTAAACGATTCCCAACGCCAATTCCTTTATCCATTGAAAGAATTTTCATATCATCAGAATTAATAAATGTGTGAAATTTGGAAAAAGAATCATTATGCTTTTTCTCGGCTTTTAAAAATTGTTCATTTAACCATTTATAGGTAATATTTAAGGGTTCAATCTCATTTTCTTGTCTTACAACTTTTGTGTAGTTTTTAGGCATTTCCATTAGGTTGGAACGGTCATATGTTTTTGGTGCAAATTCCAAAGTCGTTTCATCGTGATTTGCTGTTCCAATAAAACGAACGTTCTCGGGTATTTTCAATTTACCACCAATTACCAGTTCAGGAAGGACTTCTTTCGGGGTGTTGGTTAAACTGATATATCTTTCGCTTGGCGATTGTTCCAATAACGATAAAAAGTCGGCAAAATAATGCTCTGGTCTTGAAAGGTTCATTTCATCAAGGATTATCAGAAACAAAGTGTTCGTATATTTTGGCTGATTAGCTACATAAAGGGCTTTAAAAAAATCTGTTTCCTTGTATTTGTGTTCAAATGAATTGTAATAACCCATTAAATCCATATTGTCCCTCCAACCTGATTGAACTGCACAAATGCGATATGGGGCTTTGTTTTGATTATCGGAGTCTAACTCAACATAGTTGGAATCTGAAAGCAATGCCTTTGCAAATTCACGTGGCAAACTTGTTTTACCGGTGCCACTAATGCCTTGCAATATTGAGATGGGAGACATATGAAGTCCTGCAAGGAAAATGCGAATTGTATTTAGGTCATAATAAAATGGTTTGTCAGATTTAAAGGCCATCCATTGCTGAACGTAACTTGCCAAAGTTTTTAAGTCTGTTGGTTGTTTCGCATTTACGTCTAAATGTTTCTTGCCAAGATGTTCTTTGTCAGCATCACATTTCTTTGCGAACTCAAAAGCGTCAGCCTTTTTCAGTGATTCGCCTTTGAGTTGGTCAATAGTTACAGATAAATCATCAATCGTTTTTTTGAGTGATGCTTCACGCACCTTAGAACTTTCGATTTGACTCTTGAATTGATTAATTTCCAATATGTAAGTATCAGAATTACTCAAAATAGTTTTTAGCCTAACAAGTTCTTCTTCATTAATTTTCTCTTGTAACTCAGTTACCTTAGCTTGTAGTTCCTCTATTTTGGCTTGCTTGCCATCTAACTCATATTGTTCAGGTCGTTCATTCAATTCTCTTTTCAAGTTCTCAATCTCACCTTTCATAAATGAGTTTTGCATTAGAATCTCCTGTGGGTCGGTGGAATCAAACGCACTTTCTAAATCTTCAAATGTTTGTTTCAGTTTTGCGTTCACTTCCTCAATGGCAGTGAACTTTCTTTGTAAACGCTCTAATTCCTTTGTTTTTTCAGTTAATTGGTTTGAAAACTTTTCTCGTAAATTGTCCTCAAAATCCGCTTTGTCTATTTCAAAACGCTTTTTTTCTTTTTTAAACTCGTTTATCTGTTTCTCTAACTCGGAATTAGAAATTAGACTTTTTGAAAATTCTTCAAGATTCGTTTTATGGAAGGCTGAGAGTTCTTTTAATAGATTTTCGGTATCGGTGAAAACTTTTTTTTCGGTGTCTTGTATTGTATCTAATAAACGTCTGATAACCCCTGTATATTCACCATTGTCAAGAGCAAATTCTCTTTCAATTACTTCTTTTTCTCTACGATTGTAGTCCTCCAATTTTTTCTTTAAATCGGTTTTAATCGTTTCGGTTTCTTTTTTAGAAGTTTCAAACTCATCTTTCAGTTGGGTTGCTTTTTCCTTTTCTTCTTTGGCTGAATTTACAAGGGTTTCAAGTTTTTTGTTTATGTCTTTTACATAGTTCCAATACTTACCTAAATCGTCCTTGGCTTCGGCTTCTTTTAATTTTGTTTCAGATTCGGAGCTTAACTGTTCCACTGGTTGAACATTGTCCTTTTCCAATTCATCCTTTTTTACCTCAATTTCCAATTTTTGGTCATCGGTTAATGTTGGCTTAACCGTGGGAGTTGGTTTACTCTGATTGTGTGGCTGCTGCCTATTTTTATTCTTTTTGCTCATCTTATTTTAGGTTTGAGTAATCGTTGATTAGTGATTTAAAAAAGTCGTAATGTTTGAGAACTTCTGTTTTACTAATAGGCCTCAACTCTTTTTCTAATGCGGTTTGTCCGTGTCCTTTTTCATTTCGCAGTTGAGCAATTTCAATAATTTGGTCAATGCGATTATTCAATAGTTTAAAAAGAATTGATTTGTTATCATAATTGTAAGTCAGGATAAATGAAGCCACATAGGACAATAGGGAATTTCCCCTTGCTAAACTCCCCTTACAAACATTGATAATTGGCTGCGGAACTAATGTAATACTGGAAAACAGCTTTTGCCTGTAAATGCCAATTAAACTTCGTTTTTTCTTTTCAAAATCCCTGTCCAGCTCGCTGTAAACTATTTCATAAATGGAATTCCTTTGCTCTCTGTCCTGCTTGAAAATATTTTCTAAAGCGTTTTGAATGTTTAGGGAAAGTGAGAGACTTGCATCAAGGTCATTATAGTTTTGTTGCTCTAAAAGAATAATGTTTTTTATAACCGATTCAATGTAAGTCTGCAAATTGATGTCAAGCGTTTTTGTCCCGATTGAAAAATCACTCAATAACTTTTCTTCTATTCGTTTATTGATTATTTCATAAAAATGAGATAAAGTTTTCCCTTCTAATGTTTTAGCATCAGAAAATCTGCCAATAATGCTTTTGTTTAGATTCTCATTTCCCAATTTGGAGATATAATATTTCAATGATATGCTATCACCAAAACCAAATGGGTCAGCTATTCTCCATTCCGGATCAAAATATCCGTCTTCGTTTTCTTTCAAATAAATGTAAGTACACACCCAAACAATTTCTGGTTGGTCTTTTAAAAAACGAATGCTAAGTTGCTTGGAGAGTTTGTTATTTTTTTCTTCATCTTCTTGTTTTTGCTCACTTTTTCTGTTAGAGTTTTGAATAAGCTGTAAGACCTCTCGTTCGGTTGGCTTATTAAAAGTTTGCTTTTTTACAATCAAGTCATCAATAAAAAACGGAAGTTCTGTGTAATCTTCACCATCACCTTTTGTTCCTGTTACGATTTTGGGGTGTTGATCTATATCTTCTAAAATATCGGCTGGGTCAACTTTTTGAATGAAGTATGGATAAAGTTTGTCCTGATTCAAGTATTTAAAAACATAACCAATTCTCCGTTTTCCTGAATTAACTATAAGACCGTCCACTTCATTTAGTTTTTCCCGTCCTTTCTCGCTAAGTGAACCGTACTCACTTAACAGCCCTTTACCTTGTAATTCTGACGAAACCATTGCAATTAATTTTTCATCAAGCCCAGTAAGTAGAGCAATGGTTTCATTTTTAATATTGGGTTTTGCTTTAAACTTCAATACAACCTTTTGAAAGAAATTTAAACCGTGTTCAAATTCATTCGTTTCCACTCGATACATATAAAGTGGAATAGAGACCATCAGGTATTTCTTGGATGGTCTTCGCTTAATATGGTGATATATGTTATTGTATTCTATTTCCATACTGTTTGTCGGTTGAAAGATTAGTATAAAACTCGTGCAAACCTTCAACA
The DNA here is from genome assembly GCA_014763515.1 of Flavobacteriaceae bacterium. Lineage (GTDB taxonomy): Bacteria > Bacteroidota > Bacteroidia > Flavobacteriales > Flavobacteriaceae > Flavobacterium. The sequence goes on along the minus strand of JACXVH010000098.1, from coordinate 1,099 downwards.
TAGGCTTTTGCAAAGTCATCAGAGAGCATTTCGCTATCCCCAACCACTATCAAAAGTTTTTGGGAACGTGAAAAGGCAACGTTTAAACGATTTTCAAGTGTTAAAAAGCCGAATACCTTTTTATAGTTTTCGTGGGTTCTGCTAATTGTATTTGAACGTACCGTACTCAAGATGACTATATCAAATTCCTTTCCCTGAAAAGAGTCAACAGAACCAATTCTCAGTTTTTCTCTGCCGTCATTCGTTTCACGATAGGGAAGAGTGATTTCAAAACTTCCGTCAGCCCTTTGCTCCGTATATCCTTTTTTTGAGGCTTCACGGAAAATTTCATCTACCTGTTTGGCATAAAAAGTAATGATTCCGACACTTAAATTTTCAAAATTCGGGTCGGTTTTAAGCTCGTCTAAAAGTTTAACAATTCTAACTGCCTCTGATTTTCGTGATTTACTTTTTCCACTTTCTTCAATTCCCTGTGCTTTCTTTACATCACAAAAAACAGCGACCTTATCTTGTGCCCAAGCTAGACTCAAATTGTGTTTCTTTAATTCCGCCTGATTGGACATTCCAGCTTTCAATTCACCTCTGTAATAAACTTTACTGATAAAATCTCCAATAAATGGGTGCATACGAAATTGTTCCGTTAGTGTGATAGTTCGTTTTGGATTTGCACCACCAAGATTTTTAAAGATTACTCCAAAAAGTGATTCTTCAAGTTTCTTTCTGGTTTCTGTGGTTAAGAATTTGTCCGCAAGTTTTGTTGAAGTTTCTTCTGCAATGTCATCTTCCAGTAGATGAGGTAGCTGATTTTGGTCACCAACCATAATTATTCTTTCCGTTGCTTTAGTCATTGGAATCAATAAATCCAAAGGGTTTGAACGTGCCGCTTCTTCAAGAATTACATTGTCAATTTTTGAATAGGCACTCATTTCTTTACCTCCAGCAACTTGATTGGTAGCTGCAAGACTTTCACCGTAATCTTTTATTGTATTTCTGATGTATTCCGCATTGCCTTCTAAATCTTCTCTTAATTCTTCAAGGATGGCAGACAAAAATGTTTCTTCATCCTGGTAGTCAATGGCTTCCTTTTGTTTGAAATATT
>JACXVH010000097.1 GCA_014763515.1 Flavobacteriaceae bacterium | reverse complement strand
CCAAGTCCGAGCGGATATTTTAACGATCCCAATGCACCCATGAGCTCATCGCCTTTAGAGATGCAACGCTATCTTAATAAAATTTCGGGACCATTGTTAGATAGAATTGATATTCATATTGAAGTGAATCCAGTTCCGTTTGAGAAGTTAAGTGATAAAGGAACAGCCGAATCGAGCATAGAAATTAGAAAAAGAGTAACATTAGCCAGAGCTTTACAAACGAAACGTTTTGAAAGTTTCCAAAACATTAATTATAACGCTCAAATGACCAGTAAACATATTCGAGAGTTTTGTGCTTTAAATGACGATTCTTTAAGTTTACTTAAAAATGCGATGGAACGATTAAATTTATCGGCCCGAGCATACGATAGAATTTTAAAAGTTTCAAGAACTATTGCCGATTTAGAATTTTCCGAGAACATACAATCGCATCACATTGCAGAAGCTATACAATATAGAAACTTAGATAGAGAAGGATGGTTATCATAAAAAAAGCTGGTCTAAAAACCAGCTTTTCTAACCAAAATGTACAAAACAGAAAACTATTTTCTTTTGTAGTATCGTGCTCCTAAAAGAGTAGCAGTTATGTTTTCTATAGAATCTAAAACAAATTCATTTTTAGGTTCTATTATAGAATTCTTAAGTTCTTTTTTATGTAGCTTTTCATAAGTTTCAAAATCAATGGCTACACGATTTTCAAGAATATTGAAAAAATCTGTTTTTTCAATTGTTTTTTTCCAATCCTCTTGAACAGTTCCTTCAAAAACTTTTGATTTTGATCCACTTCCGTAAGCAATAAATCCAACTTTATGTTCTGTAATATTTCTATCGTTTTTTAAAGCAAAATACAAAGCGGATAATAATCCTAAGAAAATAGAACCAGTGTATATGTTTCCAATGTTTCCTGAGGCAACTTCTGCAGGATACAATTTTTTAGTTACAAATTCTAAATATTCTGGTGATTTGCTTAAGGCTTTTATTTTTTCTTTTGCGTTTTCTCCTTCTTGTAGTTCTAATAAATTAGGATTCTCTTCTGTAAAAATTTCAATGAAGGTTCTTCTTCCTTGGTAACAATATGGTAAATGCATTAGAATTAATTCCCATTCATTTGAAAGATTTTTTTCTTGATTACTTTCATATTTAAAATGTTGGTAAGCCTCTTTAATTCTATTTACATAACATTCGTTTGAATATTGACCATCAAAAACGGGTTGTTCTTTAACAACTGATATTTCGGATTCTAAAATTCCAAACCATTCTGGATTATCTTTACTAGCAGTAATTAATTCTTTTGAAATAGTTTGTTTTGGTTTAAAAAAATCGAATACACCTTCAGTTGAAACACCAACTGTTTGATCTATTGTCATTACTTTAGGATTTGAACTTAATAACATGGCAATAGCACCTGCTCCTTGTGTGTATTCTCCTGTCGAATTTAAATCATATTTTGCATTATCAGTAGTAACTACTATTGCTTTTTTATTAGGGTTTAATCGAATAAAATCTAAACAATTATGAAAAGCATCGACACCACCAATACAAGCAAATGTCATGTCCACAGCATCGCAATTTCTTAGTTTACCGTAACCGAATTCTTCCTCTAAAATTGAAATTAAGTAAGAAGCAATTGGTTTAGAATTGTCTAATCCGCTTTCGGTTCCTACATAAATTCTAGCAATTTCTTCTAGTTGAATATTCTCTTGTTTAATTAATTTATACACAGCATTTGCTGCTAATGTTATAACATCTTGATGAACATCAAGAAAACTCATATTAAGTAAGCCTAAACCTTTTTCAAGTTTACGGGGTTCTATATTTCGAGCCGTTGCCAAATCTTTTATAGGTAAAAATATTTTTGGTACATCAAACTGTATGGCGTCAATTCCTACTTGCATTTTAAAAATAAAAAAGTGAATTCAAATTTACATTGAATCCACTTTATATAAAATCGTCTAGAATCGATTTATGATAATTTTAAAAAAAGGAATTAAAAATTATACTATTCAAAATCGAAAACGTTATATTTTTTAATATTGTTAATTATAACTCTTCTGCAAAGGTGTCATGATTTCTAATATCGCCTGTTTTATAGCCTTTCATAAACCATTTCATTCTTTGTTCTGAAGAACCATGAGTAAAAGAATCGGGAACTACATGACCCTGCATTTTACTTTGTATAGCATCGTCGCCAACAGCGTGTGCGGCACTTAATGCTTCTTCAATATCACCTTCTTCTAAATATTTGTTGTTGTAATGTGCAAATAAACCTCCATAAAAATCCGCTTGTAATTCTAAACAAACGCTAAGTTTATTAGCATCTGCTTCAGATTTGCCTTGTTGAAGTTGTCTCACTTTTGCTGAGGTTCCTAAAAGAGTTTGAACATGGTGACCTACTTCATGTGCAATTACATAAGCAATCGCAAAATCGCCACCTTTTGCGCCAAACCTGTTTTTTAGTTCTTCAAAGAAAGTTAAATCAACATATACTTTTTTATCGGCTGGACAGTAAAAAGGACCAGAGGCTGAACTAGCTCCACCACAAGCTGTTTGTACACTTCCAGAAAATAAAACCATTTTAGGTTTCTCGTAAACACCTAAATTATTTTCTTGAAAAATTTTAGTCCAAATGTCTTCTGTATCTGCTAAAACGGTTGCTGCAAATTCTCCCATTGATTTTTCTTCAGCAGTAAGTTCTCTCTCCTGAACTTGTTCGGTTTGTTGACCTTGATTAAATTGTTCTAAAACAGGAGCTAAATTTTGTCCTGTTTCACCACCAAATAATTGTAATAATAATATTATAATTCCGAGAGCTCCACCGCCGACGATTGCTTTGCCTCCTGTTGACATTCCTCTACGGTCTTCAACATTATCACTTTGTCTTCTACCTTGCCATTTCATAATTTAGATTTTTAATATTTACTAATGTATTAAATTCCAACTCTAAAACCTAGATAAAAGTCAGCTTGAGTAGAATCGTTTATTAAAGCAGTTACTATAGAACCAGAACCCATATAGAATCCGCCTAATCTAAATCCAAAACCTGTGGTAAAATTAGAGACTTCGTTTTTAGTGAACGGAACATAAATTTCATAATGTTTTCCTGAGAATCTAGGGGTTAATGTTAGTACATTTTGAATCGTTGTAAAATCGTTTTCAGAATCGTCATTTAATTTTTGTTGTATGTATGCAGAAACATACCATTTATTTGCTAATTGATAGTCGGCATAAACATTTATAACTGTTGGTAATTTAATTCTAAAATCTTTTTGATCATCAGTTTTTGTTAAATAGCCGCTATCTAATAATACTTGTTCAATATCAGTAATACTTTCAGAGCCATCAAATTGATTTAAATTTAGTGATTCTCCTAGCGATGCATCAATATTTAAATTATAGTTTGTAGAAACATTGTTATTGTCTTTAAATGTCATAGCTCCAATGTTTCTAACTGAAAGACCAAGATTTAATTTATAATCTGTTGTAGGAGAAGCATTCTCGTTTACTTCTTCATCGTAACGTTTTTGTTTCCATAGGTAATTTACACCAATATCAGCACCAACACCATTAAGTCCACCAGCAAAGAATTTACTGTAGTTTGAAGCATCATTATAATTGTTTGCTAAACTTCCAGAATAAGCAATATTAACTTGAGCCGTAGCATTCGTTAAATTAACATTTCCCAATACATTGGTAACATCTCCTTCTAAATTAGAAACACCTAAATTCATAAAAGAACCAGGAAATAATAATTTAAATGTTGCACCTGCACTAAATTTATGCGTATTGTTATCGAATAAATTTCTAGAGGCCGATAACCCTATTTCTCCCCAAGAGGCAGCATTCATTCTTTGGTTATAATTAGTGTTAATATGATCTACTCCAACGAAACTATTAGTTAAAGCTTTTCCAAAATTTACATCAACATCAATTGCGTTTGCTTTAACGTAAGCTGTTGAATTTAAACCAAAAGCCCATTTTTTATATTTCATTGCAAAAGCAGGTCCATATATAACCGCATCTAACCTCATATTTGCAGGCTCATTTCCAGAGAAAAATTTATCGTCAATGTTTTCTCCTTTCATTATTTCTTGAAAAGTAATTTTATTATTAGAAACAATTGTACTTACATTAAATACACTTATTTCATAAGTATTGGTCATGTTACTTAATTCAGCAGGATTTACAGTACTGTTTAAAATTCCAACTCTTTTAGAAGTATTAATTCCGCTGAAATGATCTTGCGAATAGCTAACAAAAGTTATTACGCTACTTAATAATAAAAGACTTTTTTTCATAGTTGTTGTGTTTTATTTTAAACCTATTTCTTCGATTTCAGATTTATCTTCAAATCCAATTGCTTGCTCGTAAATAGTGTAATGCATGCTGTATAAATAAGGAAAAGTAAAAAATATTCCGATACACAATGCAATAAAACCTAAAAAGCAACCAATAACTGCAATAATTAAAGCTAATATTATATATAACGGTTGTTTTAAGAATAATGATATACTTTTTGAAATTGCGCTGCTAAAATTTTGTTCTCCGTAAATAATTAAAGGAATTACAAAAATTGTAAATAAAGCTACAACACCATTAAATACTGAAGTTAATAAATTAAGTGCTATGTTTTGTGGGTTTAATAATGAGATGGCACTAACAACAGAATTAGTAAAACCAATGATTAAATAAGCGGTAAAAATATCTCTGAAATAAATGCTTTTAAAGAACTCAAAAACATTACTTAGATTAATTTCTTTATTGTTTCTTGCTAAATGATTAAGGTTAATAAATCCGGCTGTTAAAGGAGCCATTATTGCACTAAAAATTGTAGTTAAAACTACATTTCCAATAACATAAGACGGTTTAGATGCGTTTAATTCTAATTGCGTTATGGAATCTACAAAATTTCCAAAACCAAAAATTATTCCGAATAAAGTAGCATAACAAATCACAATTGCTACTCCAATAATCATGAAAGCTAAACCTCCAATTAAGAATGTTTTTTTAAAATATTCGAAGCTTTCTTCTATTAATTTCCCTAAATCTAATGTGTAACCTTTTTGTAATTTTTGATCGATAATTTTTCTCATAGTTATAATTTTAGTTTATTGATTTCCAAATAACATCATCTGGTGTTGGAGCCACAAAGGTTAAAGTTTCTTTTGTTGTAGGATGAGTAATAATTAATTTACGTGCATGTAAATGAATTCCTCCATCGGGATTACTTCTGTCGAAACCATATTTTAAATCTCCTTTAATTGGACAACCAATGGCAGCTAATTGACAGCGTATTTGATGATGCCTTCCAGTATGTAAATCGATTTCTAAAGCAAAATAGTTATTTAATTTTTGAATAATAGAATAACTTAAACTTGCTTTTTTACTATCTTTTACTTCTTTTAAATGAGCTTTAGAAGTATTGTTTTTAGGGTTTCTTGTAAGAAAATGAATTAAAGTATTTACATCTTTAGGTGGTTGATTTTTTACTATCGCCCAATATGTTTTTTGAGTTTCTCTATTTTTAAAAGTTTCATTTAAACGAGTTAAAGCTTTTGATGTTCTGGCAAAAACTACAATTCCAGATGTTGGTCTGTCAAGTCGATGTACAACACCTAAAAAAACGTCTCCTGGTTTATTGTATTTAACTTTAATGTATTCTTTTACAACTTCCGATAGTGGTTTATCTCCAGTTTTATCACCTTGAACAATATCTCCAACACGTTTATTAACCACTATAATGTGATTGTCTTCATGAAGAATTTGTAAATTCTCTTTTGTAGAAAGTATTTTCATTATCAAATTATCAAATTAAATAATTATCAAATTTGAATTAATATTGCTCATTTTCATTTGGGAAATCTTGAGATTTTACATCATCCACATATTGACCAATAGCATTACTCAT
>JACXVH010000096.1 GCA_014763515.1 Flavobacteriaceae bacterium | reverse complement strand
GTCGCCACCGGTTGGACCTGCTTTGGGGGCTGCTGGGGTTAACATCATGGAGTTTTGTAAGCAATTTAATGCTAGAACACAAGATAAACCTGGCAAAGTTTTACCAGTACAAATTACTGTGTATAAAGACAAGTCTTTTGACTTTGTTGTTAAAACGCCACCAGCTGCTATTCAATTATTAGAAGCAGCTAAAGTTAAGTCTGGTTCAGGTCAACCAAATCGTAAAAAAGTAGCTAATGTTACATGGGATCAAATTAGAACTATCGCTGAAGACAAAATGGCTGACTTAAATGCTTTCGAAATTGAGAAAGCTATGAGTATGGTTGCTGGAACAGCTAGATCTATGGGTATAACAGTATCAGGAGATGCTCCTTTTTAATCGTTAAAAGAATTAGACATGGCAAAATTGACTAAAAAGCAAAAAGAGGCTGCATCAAAAATTGAAAAAAACAGATTATACACTTTAAGAGATGCTTCTGCATTACTTAAAACTGTAGCTTCTGCAAAATTTGATGAGTCTGTAGACATCGCTGTACGTCTTGGAGTTGATCCAAGAAAAGCGAATCAAATGGTAAGAGGGGTTGTAACATTACCTCACGGAACTGGTAAAGATACTCGCGTATTAGCATTAGTAACTCCAGACAAGGAGGAAGAAGCAAAAGCTGCTGGTGCTGACTACGTAGGTTTAGATGAATATTTACAAAAAATTAAAGACGGTTGGACAGATGTTGATGTAATCATCACTATGCCTGCTGTTATGGGTAAATTAGGTCCATTAGGACGTGTATTAGGTCCTCGTGGTTTAATGCCAAACCCTAAAACAGGTACTGTTACTATGGATGTTGCTAAAGCTGTAACTGAAGTTAAAGCTGGTAAAATCGACTTTAAAGTAGATAAAACAGGAATCGTTCATGCTGGAATAGGTAAAGTTTCTTTCGAAGCTGACAAAATCTATGACAATGCTCACGAAATTATACAAACATTAATCAAATTAAAACCAACTGCAGCAAAAGGTACTTATATTAAGTCTATTCACTTATCAAGTACTATGAGTCCTGCTATCGCTTTAGACCCTAAAGCAGTATAATTGGTAGTTAAAAATATTTAGTATCATGACTAGAGAAGAAAAAGCAATTGCTATTCAGGATTTAACTGCACAGTTAGCGGGAGTGGATGTTTTATACTTAGCAGACATTTCAGGACTAGATGCAGACACTACTTCAAACTTAAGAAGAGCTTGTTTTAAAGCGGGTATTAAATTAGAAGTTGTTAAGAACACATTGTTAGAAAAAGCAATGGAAGCTTCTGAGGCTAATTATGGTGAATTACCTTCAACTTTAAAAGGAAACACTGCAATTATGATTTCTGATGTGGCAAATTCGCCTGCAAAAATCATTAAAGATTTCCGTAAGAAAGGTCAAAAACCAGTTTTAAAAGGAGCTTATATTACTGAGGATATTTACATTGGAGATGATAAGTTAGATTCATTAGCAGCAATCAAGTCTAGAGTTGAAGTTATTGCTGAAATCATTGGATTACTTCAAGCTCCTGCTCAAAGAGTTATCGGTGCTCTTCAAAACAAAGGCGGAGAAGAAAGCGCTGAGTAATTCCTCATACAAAAAGAACGCACAAATAAATATTATATTTTACAAAAATTAAAGGTAGAAAAAATGGCAGATTTAAAACAATTCGCAGAACAATTAGTTAACTTAACAGTTAAAGAAGTTAACGAATTAGCAACAATACTAAAAGACGAGTATGGTATCGAGCCTGCAGCTGCAGCTGTAGTAGTTGCAGCTGGTGGTGATGCTGGTGCTGGTGCTGCTGAGCAAACTGAGTTTACAGTAGTATTAAAAGATGCTGGTGCTTCTAAATTAGGAGTTGTTAAAGCTGTTAAAGAATTAACAGGTTTAGGTCTTAAAGAAGCTAAAGATTTAGTAGATGCTGCTCCAGCAAACGTTAAAGAAGGAGTATCTAAAGATGAGGCTGAAGGTCTTAAGAAAGCTTTAGAAGAGGCAGGAGCTGTTGTTGAGCTTAAATAAGCTAAACTTAAGCAAAAAGCTAGGTTTAGGCCTTGGGAAATATTCCCAAAGGCCTAAACCATTTTGCATATATAAAAATAAGGTATTTTAAATACAAAAAATTAATTAATACGAAGAAAGAAAATGAACTAACTTTCCTGGTTTATTTTTAAAGATGTATTGATTATGTATAAAAGGAAGTAGAATTAAATAAGTGTTACTTAACACAAAATTACTTTTTTTAAATTAAAAAATTGTCCATTGATGATTGCTAATCAGACTGAAAGAATCAATTTTGCTTCAACAAAGAACATTCCGAATTATCCGGATTTTCTTGATATTCAGATTAAATCGTTTAGAGACTTCTTCCAGTTAGAAACGAAATCGGATGAAAGAAGCAATGAAGGTCTTTATAATACCTTCATGGAAAATTTTCCAATCACAGACACAAGAAATCAATTCGTATTAGAATTTCTTGATTATTTTATAGACCCACCACGTTATACTATTGAAGAGTGTATCGATAGAGGTTTAACTTACAGTGTGCCATTAAAGGCGCGTTTAAAACTATACTGTACTGATCCAGAACACGAAGATTTCGAAACTATTGTTCAAGATGTATACTTAGGAACAATACCTTATATGACACCAAGCGGTACTTTTGTGATCAATGGTGCTGAGCGTGTTGTTGTTTCTCAGTTACACAGATCACCAGGTGTTTTCTTTGGTCAGTCTTTCCATGCTAATGGTACTAAGCTGTATTCTGCAAGAATTATTCCTTTTAAAGGTTCTTGGATTGAATTCGCAACAGATATCAATAGTGTAATGTACGCTTATATTGATAGAAAGAAAAAATTACCTGTAACTACTTTATTCCGTGCAATTGGTTTTGAACGTGATAAAGATATTTTAGAGATTTTCGACCTTGCAGAAGAAATCAAAGTTTCTAAATCAGGTATTAAAAAATATATCGGTCGTAGGCTAGCTGCTCGTGTTTTAAATACGTGGCACGAAGATTTCGTTGACGAAGATACTGGAGAAGTAGTATCTATTGAGCGTAACGAGATTATCTTAGATCGTGATACAATTTTAGACAAAGACAATGTAGAAGAAATTATTGAAGCAGACGTAAAAGCTATCTTATTACATAAAGAAGATAACCATGCAGCTGATTATACAATTATTCATAATACATTACAAAAAGACCCAACAAACTCTGAAAAAGAAGCTGTTGAGCATATATATAGACAATTACGTAATGCTGAACCACCTGATGAAGAGACAGCAAGAGGAATTATTGATAAATTATTCTTCTCTGATCAACGTTATAATTTAGGTGATGTAGGTCGTTACAGAATGAATAAAAAGTTAGGCTTAGATATCCCTATGGATAAACAAGTATTAACTAAGGAAGATATTATTACTATCGTTAAGTATTTGATTGAGTTAATCAATTCAAAAGCTGAAATCGATGATATCGACCACTTATCAAACCGTCGTGTAAGAACAGTAGGTGAGCAGTTATCAGCTCAGTTTGGTGTTGGTTTAGCACGTATGGCAAGAACTATTCGAGAAAGAATGAACGTTCGTGATAACGAGGTGTTTACACCAATCGATTTGATTAATGCAAAAACATTATCATCGGTAATCAATTCATTCTTTGGTACAAACCAGTTATCTCAGTTCATGGATCAAACAAATCCATTAGCAGAGATTACTCACAAGCGTCGTTTATCCGCTTTAGGACCTGGAGGTTTATCTAGAGAAAGAGCAGGTTTCGAGGTTCGTGACGTTCACTATACGCATTATGGTCGTTTATGTCCAATTGAAACTCCAGAGGGACCAAACATTGGTTTGATTTCATCTTTAGGTGTTTATGCAAAAGTAAACGGAATGGGATTTATCGAAACACCTTATCGTAAAGTTGAAAACGGTGTTGTAGATCTTAAAAATGAACCAATCTATTTAAGTGCAGAGGAAGAAGAAGGTAAATTAATTGCTCAGGCTAATATTGAAATGACTGCTGATGGTCAAATCACTGCTGAAAGAGTAATTGCTCGTGAAGAAGGTGACTTCCCAGTTGTTGAACCAAATACGGTTCATTATACTGACGTTGCACCAAACCAAATTGCTTCAATTTCCGCTTCATTAATTCCTTTCTTAGAACATGATGATGCGAACCGTGCATTGATGGGATCAAACATGATGCGTCAAGCGGTTCCTTTATTACGTCCTCAAGCTCCAATTGTTGGTACTGGATTAGAAAGACAAGTAGCTTCAGATTCAAGAGTGTTAATTAATGCTGAAGGTAATGGAGTTGTAACTTATGTAGATGCTGAAAAAGTAACTATTAAATACGATAGAACTGAAGAAGAAAGAATGGTAAGTTTTGACGAAGATGATAAAACTTATTTCTTAATTAAATTCAGAAAAACCAACCAAAGTACTTCGATTAACTTAAAGCCAATTGTTAGAAAAGGTGATAGAGTAGTAAGAGGTCAAGTTCTTTGTGAAGGTTATGCAACTCAAAATGGAGAATTAGCTTTAGGTAGAAACTTACAAGTTGCCTTCATGCCTTGGAAAGGATATAACTTCGAGGATGCAATTGTAATTTCTGAAAAAGTAGTTCGTGATGATATTTTTACATCTATCCATATTGATGATTATTCATTAGAAGTACGTGATACAAAATTAGGTAACGAAGAATTAACTAATGATATCCCTAACGTTTCTGAAGAGGCTACAAAAGACTTAGATGAAAACGGAATGATTCGTATCGGTGCTGAAGTAAAACCTGGAGATATCTTAATTGGTAAAATTACTCCTAAAGGAGAATCAGATCCTACTCCAGAAGAAAAATTACTTCGTGCAATCTTCGGTGATAAGGCTGGTGATGTAAAAGATGCTTCATTAAAAGCTTCTCCATCATTAAGTGGTGTAGTTTTAGACAAAAAATTATTTGCTAAAGCTGTAAAAGATAAACGTAAACGTTCTAAAGATAAAGAAGACGTTGATAAATTAGAAATGGAGTTTGATGTTAAATACAACGAATTAAAGGATAAATTAATTGAAAAATTATTTATTATCGTTGACGGAAAAACTTCTCAAGGTGTTATCAATGATTTAGGTGAAGAAGTACTACCAAAAGGTAAAAAATTCACTAAAAAAATGTTACAGGCTGTTGATGATTTTGCTCATTTAACAAAAGGTCAATGGACAACTGATGAACATACAAATAAATTAATTAACGAACTTGTTCATAATTACAAGATTAAGTTAAACGACTTACAAGGATGGTTAAGAAGAGAAAAATTCACCATCACTGTAGGAGACGAGTTACCATCAGGAATCTTAAAGCTTGCTAAAGTTTATATTGCTAAAAAACGTAAACTTAAAGTAGGTGATAAAATGGCAGGTCGTCACGGTAATAAAGGTATTGTTGCGAAAATTGTTCGTCAAGAAGACATGCCTTTCTTAGAAGACGGAACACCAGTTGATATCGTATTAAATCCACTAGGGGTACCTTCTCGTATGAACATTGGTCAGATTTATGAAACTGTTTTAGGTTGGGCAGGATTAAAACTTGGTAAAAAGTTTGCTACTCCAATCTTTGATGGTGCTACATTAGATGAAATCAATGCTTTAACTGATGAAGCTGGTATTCCAAGATTTGGTCATACTTATTTATATGATGGAGGAACAGGAGAGCGTTTCCATCAACCGGCAACTGTGGGTGTAATTTACATGTTAAAATTAGGTCACATGGTTGATGATAAGATGCACGCACGTTCTATCGGACCTTACTCTTTAATTACGCAACAACCATTAGGAGGTAAAGCTCAATTCGGAGGTCAGCGTTTTGGAGAGATGGAGGTTTGGGCTCTTGA
>JACXVH010000095.1 GCA_014763515.1 Flavobacteriaceae bacterium | reverse complement strand
GGTGCAAGTTATGGCGGCTATTCAGTATTCTATTTAGCAGGAATTCACAACAATCGCTTTAAATCGTTTATTGCACACGATGGTATTTTCAATTTACAAAGTATGTATGGTACCACCGAAGAAGTTTTCTTCTCAAATTGGGACATGGGAGGCGCATATTGGGAAACCGAAAACAAAGCTGCTCAAAAAACGTATAATGAATTCAATCCAATTAACTTAGTAAACAATTGGAACACACCCATTCTTATTGTTCAAGGTGGAAAAGATTACCGCGTACCAATTGGACAAGCTTTAGAAGCTTTTCAAGCGGCACAACTAAAAGGGATTAAAAGTCGATTACTATATTTTCCAGAAGAAAACCATTGGGTTTTACAACCACAAAACGGAATCGTTTGGCAACGCGAATTTTTTAAATGGCTAAAAGAAACTTTGTAATAGTTCTGTCAATCTGAACTTGTTTCAGATTCTTTAAAAGCACAAAATCAAAATTCAAACACAAATAGTCCCGCTTTCGGTAGTCGCTTTTTATTTGTCAGTTCGAGCAGAGTTGAGAACTCAAAACAAATAAAAGAGCTTCAACAAAACCTCAATCGGGGCTATTTTTCACATTTAGCGGTTCAAAAATGATTGCACTTTCTGAAATAGAAAAAACAATAAAAGGTTTTGCGCAATTAGGCTTAACGAACCAAGTTTTATTCTGTTAACAACAAATGGAGTAATCGGAAGTAAACAAGTAATTAGATTACCAGCAAATGCATTTGAATTTCCATTATTCTTGATGTTGAATTTATTAGCACATGAAATGTTGCATGTAAAACAGAAATCGGAAAAGTATAAAGTTGAAGATAAAAATGAACGCGAATTTCAAGCGTATTATGAGAATTTGTTTCACAAAGAGTTTCCTTTAATTCCTGAATTATCGCTATTTCAACAAAAAGCATTTGGCAACAAAGCATTAGAATATTACAACCGAATGGAAGAAGGTTCTGATTTGCAAAAAAAATATGCTAAACAGAAAGAGGAAGTTGAACAGTTGATTGAGAATTTATAATTTGTGCGGATTTGTAATCCGTGCTATCGTTTACAGGAACACAATATATGGGTGTTAGTGTTAAGTTAAATAATATTATTCTTATAAAATCTGGAGGATTGAGATTATATAATCGCAAAATTAAAATGTTCCATTTCCTAAAACGAAATGTGCCTTTTTTTGAGAAATATATAACACTTTTTAAGTGCTATTTAAAAGTGTTTTCAATACAAATTAAAAAGGCGTATAATATGTTTACTATACGCCTTAGTGTTGCCCGACTCACGAGCCTGACTTTGCAAATATACAAATTATTTATAATTCCCCTCGTAACCGATTATAGCGTTTACGGTTCTTACTGCTAAATAGAATTTTTTAGCAACCTCCTCCGTTACGGCTTTATCGCTCCATTTAGGATTATTTTTTTTGACTTTAAAGTAAGTTTCTCTAACTTCTTTATTTCGTTGTTTTAAACGCTCTTTTTTTTCGTCCATAACTAAAATACTTTTCAAGGATAATAAAACCGCTTAAATGGCAGAAAAAGCGGTTTTATTATAATATTAAACTTTACTTGCCATAATAGCCCCGATAGCTTTATTACGAATTGGTAACGCAATAAATCGCATATCAAAACCTACTATTGTGGCTCTTTGTTCCGGGTCGTCTATTTTTTCATACATTTTCATATCGCCCATTGCTTTCATAACCTCTTCGGAACTGAAAGAAAAAGAACTAAAAACCGTATTAGCACCGGCAACCGCTCCAAATGGTAACTTTTGACGAGTTGTAAAGTCAAATTTTGCCGTTCTTGTGTATTGTAAAATATTAAAACCTGCAAAGCGGTTCGGTTGCCCGTCTTTAAAGTCTGTAATATCTTTGAACGCTTTTAAATCGTACAAAATTAAATCTTCAACGTGGTTTGGGTCTAAAACTAAATAGCGGTTTTCAAACGGCACTTCTAACAAGTCGTATCGCTTTTTAAGTTTTAAAATATCTTCGGGAACTAAACGCTTAAAACCATCGCCGTTATTGTCGCCCGTTGTTATCAATACGGGTGTGTTTGCGGTGTCCTGTGTTGGTGTATAAGCGTGTGCCGACTTATTGCCCGCCATAGCTCGTAACGCCATACGGTGTCCGTAAATTACACTTTCTAATTTGTCATAAGCAAGCTCAACCGCCTGCGGACTTCTTACAAGTGTATTTTCAGTTTCGTAAAGCGATAATTCAATAGATAGCGGTGTGTCGGTTCTTTCGGCTACGGCTATCGGGTACGTTGTATTATTAATCAATACTTCGGGGTCAAAACCACAATCCGCAAGATTGATTTTATCATATTCAACGTTTTCGCTCATATCCTTTGCAAAGTTTAAAAAAGATGCTTCTGGATAAAATTTCTCCATAATTTGGCTAATCCAAATTTGTTTGTTTAATGTACTCATTTGATTTTAAATTTAATTTATTGTTTATATTCTGCTTTAATTAACTTTTGATATAGTTCGGGGTCGTTTTCAAGGGCTTTAGGGTCGTTTTTTCGATAATCCTGTAAATTCCATTCGCTTTTTGGTTTATCGTCAATAGAAACGCCTGTATTTGCGTTTTTACCATTTTTAGAACCTAAAACAATTTCACGTATAATTTGATGATTCTTTAACTGAACCTGCGAGCCTTGTACCTCGCTAATTGCGTTTTCTAAATCGGTTTTCGTTTTCTTAAAATCTTTTTCAAAGGCAAGCAGCTGAATAGCCTCTAAATTTTTATTGATAACTCCGCAATCAATCGCAATTTTTGTTAAGCGTTTGGCTTCGGTTTGTTGCTCGTCTAAAATTTGGCTTTTAATACGCTTATTTTTGGCTTCAAGTGATACGCATTTATTTTTTAAAGAGCTAATCGCTTTTAAAATGGTATCATTATCGGCATTATCTTTAAGCCCTAAAATTGTAGTGAGTGCCTGCGGTTTTGGGGCTTCTTTTTTGTAGCTCATATATACCGCTTTTGGTTTTCTATTTTTTAGGTTTGTTGGTGCTGTGCTTTGTAGCACTTCGCCTGTAATTTCGTCAATAAAACCTTTTTCGAGTGCCTCCTGTGCTGTTAGCCACGTTTCGGCATCTAACATTGTTGAAAGTTCATCGGGGCTTATTCCTGTACGCTCTGAATAACCGCTAATAATTAGATTTTTGATTTTGTCTAATAGTTCGGCATCTTTTTTTAATTTTTTGCTATCGCCACCGCCTCCAGAACTCGGGTTGTGTATCATTATCATAGCGTTTTTTGAAGCCGATATTTTGCGACCTGCAAGCATTATAACCGTCATCATTGAAGCTGCTAAACCGTCTATTTGAATATCGCATTGTCCGTGCTGTTTGATAGCGTTGTACATTGCAAATCCTTGAAAGACTTCGCCCCCTGGTGAATTGACTCTAATTTTTACCTCTTGACCTTTGTACTGGTCTAGTTCCTTAATAAATAGCGTATCGGTTATATCGTACCCAATTTCGCCGTACATTAAAATTTCATTCATTTTGCTTACTTTTATTTTGATTAATAATTATTTAAAACTGCTTTAAATCGGCTATAAATTCAATATTTATAGTTGCTTTTTCTAATATTCCTTTTGTATTAGTAATAACTGTTATATTGCTTGGTTTAGCCTCTTTTTGCTCTTTGATTATTTGCATAATGATTTTTTTTAACAAACTCATTATTATTAAATTTCAAACCCTTTGCAAAAAATGTAATATTGCCTGTTGTTTCTTTTTCAAAATCAAAATCAATACTTATTGCTGTATCTTGATTTTGTTCTATAATATTTTTTTCAATGTTCATTTTGTTGATTAATTTTCATTATTGTAAAATCTATTTTTGCCTGCAAACTCTTTGAGTAGGGGTACGGTTCTACCTCCCTTTCATCGTCCATCAACCGCCCACGCTCCTGATTAATACAAATGCGTTCGCCTATTGTAAAAACCCCGCCTTTTGCCGTACAGTACTCTAAAACTTGCTGTAATAGTTCTAATCGTTGCTCTCGTTCCATTTTGTTGCCTTTATTTATTACTAATTATTTACTTATTTATACATAGCCACTAAAAACACCAAAACCGCCTATTAAGGCGGTTTAGTGGGTAAATTAAAAATCAACCAAAATACCAATCGAAACAAATAAGAAACTTACAACTCATTATATTTATTATCTATTAGTAGCTCCTTTTTTAGGGTGTTAAATGTTGCCGATAGTGTTTTCATTTTAGAGGCGTTTTCAAGTGGTTTTTTACTTAACTCCTTTAGCTCTTTCCAAAGGCGGTCTAAAACTTCTATTTTTGGCTGGTCTAATGCTTTCCACTTGTTACGCCAGCCCGAAATAGTTTTGTGAGTTACGCCTGTTTTCTTTGCTATTTCAGTAATGTAATAGCCCTCGTTAAGTAATTTTAAAACTTGCCTTTTTACCTCTAAATTGTGTCGCATTATTTGTTCTTTTTTAATATTATTTGCTCCTCTTCGGGTTCTAAAAGTTCTACCAGCCTAAAAGCCCAATAATTCTCATCTTTATTATGAAAATCTGTATCTTGAGTTGCTAATAGCCTTAAAACTGCTTTTTTCATACATTGAATTTCAAAAAATTGCTTCTCTTGAATATCGGTGCGGATTACTATTTTACCGCTATTATCTACACAAATCATAACTATTCAAATATTTCTTTAAAAAATACAATCCCTCTTCTTAAAACCCCGTTATTGTTTTTATACAATACGTTTTGTTTTGACTTCATTAATCCGTTTAAAAACGAATTTCTTTTTATCATTGTATTAACGCCGATATTAACCTCCTCAAAATCTATTTGAGAATCGTTAAACATTGTAATAATCGGTACTATTTTACCGTTTTTTAGTTCAATAGTAGTTACTAATGCGTGCGATGGTGCTTGCATTTGTAAATTTTCATTTGTTACCTGTACTGGTAAAAAATTGTTTTGGTTTGTTGCAAATGTTTCCATAATTTTGCCTTTGAATTTGTTTAAGAATTACTATTAATTTTTAGACTTTTTAAAAGAGCCAGCTGCGAACTGGCTCTTTTTGCGTTATAACGTGGTCAGAACATTATAACGGGGTTTCGTGCTATTTAAAATGACCGTGAGAAGCTCTTAATTTCTTTATCAATTTTTCTCTATTATCTACTATTTTTTTCATTATTAAAATTGTGTTTTTATTGTTTCTGTTAAATCTTGATACGGCTGTATTTCTATTAATGTTTAGAATCTTTGCTAATATTATATAATCTCCTGTTTGAATTTTGCTATATATTTTGTCTTTTATAGCTTGTATTCTAATATCTTGCATATCTTTGGCGTATTAATTATAATGCAAATATATATCATTATTGATAATAAACAAATAAAAGTTAGTAAAAATGATAAATTTTTTTGACCGACTAGAAGAGTTTATGAAAATCAAAGGTTTAAACGACAATAGACTAAGTATTGAAACTGGAATTTCAAACGGATTAATCGGTAAAGCACGGATTAGAGGCTCATTATCTTTAGATAATATATCAAAAATACTAAATACATATCCCGAATTAAATGCTAATTGGTTAATTATTGGTAAGGGTGCTATGTACAATAATGAAAATCAATTAAATTCAAATAAAGTTATTAAAGATGATTCTATACAAAAAGACTATATAATTGAAGTTCAAAAAAAACTTATTGAAAAATTAGAAGTTGAAATTAGTATTTTGAAAGAAAAAAATAAGGGCTAAACAAAAACTAAAATGTAAACCCAAATGTAAATCCAACTTTTAGAATGTATTGAAATGTGCCTATACAAGAGTGAGAAAACAATGTTTTTATTTAATTGAATAGCTTAAAAACTGCTAAAACTCTTATTTTATAAGGCTTTGTAATATATATTAATAAAAATAGTATTGTATGTATGGGGGGGGGTAGTTACTTGTAAACTTTTGACAAAAACGGCCGTTTTTTACACTTAAATAGTGTTTTACTGACTATTTAAAAACATATTTTTATAACCCCAAATGTAACTCCAACTGCAACCCCAACTGTCCGCCCAACTTTTAAAAGGCACTTTTAAAGGTTAAATTTGTAGAGTATAAGGTAGAACCAAATGTAGAACCAACTTAATAGCTATTAAGTAAATGAAATGTATTGAAGTGTGCCTATATAAGAGTAGGAAACCAATGTTTTTATTTAATTGAATAGCTTAAAAACTGCTAAAACTCTTATTTTATAAGGCTTTGCAATATATTTTAATAAAAATGGTATTGTATGTATGGGGGGTAGTTACTTGCACGATTTTGACAAAAACCGCTGTTTTTTACACTTAAATAGTGTTTTACTGCTTATCTAAAAACATATTTTTGTAAACCCAACTGTAAACCCAACTGTAAACCCAACTTAAAAATGATAAAAAAGTGATGTTTTGTTTTTGTTGCTTTTCGGGTACAAAAAAAGGCTTAAAAATTAAGCCTAAATGAGCGGTTTTTTTGTTGTAAAGCCTTGTAAATGGTAGTTATTAGTAAATAACGCCCCGAAATGGCAAATAAATAACCTTGTACGGAATTTAAACGACAAT
>JACXVH010000094.1 GCA_014763515.1 Flavobacteriaceae bacterium | reverse complement strand
TGATGTACATCATGAAGTGGAGGTTTTAGTGAAAATCAACAAAGTAGGGAAATATATCGATGCAAAATTTGCGCATAAATATTATGATGAAATTGGTTTGGGAATCGATTTTACTGCTCGCGATTTGCAAAGTAAGTTAAAAGAAAAAGGATTGCCTTGGGAAAAAGCAAAGGCATTTGACGGTTCAGCGATTATTGGTGACTTTTTACCGAAAAATTCATTTTCTTCATTAGAAAATATTAACTTTGATTTAAAGAGTAATGGTGTTGTAGTGCAACAAGGTAATACTTCATTAATGCTTTGGAAAATAGACGAGTTAATTGCTTATGCTTCTCAGTTTTTTACATTAAAAACAGGTGATATTATTTTTACAGGTACACCAAAAGGAGTTGCTCCTGTTAAGGAAGGCGATGTTTTAGAAGGGTTTTTAGAAGGAAATCAGTTATTTAAAGTTCAAGTAAAATAAAATGGCTTTACAATACAATTTATCAAAAGTATATGAAATATCAGAAAATGATATAGATTTTGCTTTTCAGATTGTTAATCTTTTTTTAGAGGAAGTACCAGCTGAAATTAAATCCATGAAAGTAGGTATTGAAGAAAAAGATTATACACGTGTTTATACATCTGCACACAAAATTAAGCCTTCCCTAGATTTATTAGGAATGGATTTAGCATATGATGAAAATATTGAAATCATGAATTGGTCTAAATCTGAAGGTAAAAGAAAAGAAATAAAAGATACTTACAAATCTTTAAGAGAAAGAATCAATTTAGCTATTAAAGAGTTAAAAAAAGATTTTAAATTAGCATAATCCCAAATTACTTAACTTATTGTGCAATACCTTAATATGAGCTTGTATTATAATAGGTATTACATCTAACTAATTTTACTATTAGATGAAAGCTTCAATCGTAACCATAGGCGATGAAATTCTTATTGGTCAAATTGTCGATACAAATTCGGCATTCATTGCAAAACAATTAGATAAAATTGGAATTTCTGTTGCAGAAATGCGTTCTATTTCTGATGATAAAACTCAAATTTTGCAAACTCTTTCCGAATTACAAAATCAAATTGATGTTGTAATTATTACTGGGGGATTGGGTCCTACAAAAGACGATATTACAAAGAAAACAATTTGTGAATATTGTGATGATGAATTAATTGAAAGTGAAGCTGTTTTGCAACATGTTAAAGAGTTGATTGAAGGGTTTTATAAAAGACCTATTACTCAAATTAACAGGGATCAGGCTTTGGTTCCTTCTAAAGCAGAAGTGTTGTTCAATAAAATGGGTACTGCTCCTGGAATGTGGTTGCAAAAAGAAAATACAGTTTTTATTTCATTACCCGGAGTTCCGTATGAAATGAAATATTTAATTGAGAATGAAGTTGTTCCAAAATTAGTTCAAAAATTTTCTCGTCCTTTTATTGTTCATAAAACAATAATGACTTACGGACGTGGAGAGAGTTTAATTGCTGAGCAAATTGAAAACTGGGAAAATAATTTACCTGTTTTTATCAAACTAGCTTATTTACCAAGCCCAGGGAGAGTTCGTTTACGACTATCAGCTAGAGGAACAAATGAAAATGAATTAAAAAAGGCAATTGATGATGAGGTTGTAAAGCTTCATGAACTAATTGGTGATATTATCGTTGGATTTGACGAAGAGGAACCCATTGAGGCAGTGTTAGGTAAAATACTTACGAATAAAAAGCTTACAATAGCTACGGCAGAAAGTTGTACAGGTGGAAAAATTGCAGAAACTATTACATCAGTTTCGGGGGCTTCTGCTTATTTTAAAGGGGGTATTGTTAGTTATGCAACAGCAGTCAAAGAAAAAATACTTCATGTTTCTGAACATTCTATATCAAAATATTCGGTAGTTAGTGAACAAGTTGCAAAAGAAATGGTGCTTTCAGTGAAAGAAATAATGCAAACAGATGTTGCTATTTCAACAACAGGAAATGCGGGTCCTTTAAAGGGCGATTCAAACGCTGAGGTTGGGACTGTTTTTGTTGGTATTGCTATTCATGACAATGTTTTTGTTGAAGAATTTAATTTTGGACAACCAAGAGAAAAAGTAATCAACCGAACCGTAAATAAAGCACTAGAATTAGTTTATAAAGAAATTTTAAAAAAATAATAAAAGAATGTTGTGTAATTCATTACTATTTTGTTTCTTTGCACCCTGATTTTGAATAACGAAATAAAAGATTAGAAATAATGTCAAGAGTTTGTGAACTAACAGGTAAAAAAGCGATGGTTGGAAACAATGTTTCTCACGCTATGAATAAAACTAAGAGAAAATTTTCTGTAAACTTAGTTAAAAAACGTTTTTATATTCCTGAAGAAGATAGATGGATAACTTTAAAGGTATCTACAGCAGCGTTGAAAACAATTAATAAAATTGGTATTTCTGCAGCATTAAAAAAAGCACAAAAAATAATATAATTAAGTAGTAGGACTTAATTTTAAAATAATTTAAGATGGCAAAGAAAGGTAATAGAATTCAAGTTATTTTAGAGTGTACTGAGCACAAGGCTACAGGTATGCCTGGGACGTCTCGTTACATTACTACTAAAAACAAAAAAAATACTCCAGATAGATTAGAGATTAAAAAATTTAATCCAATCTTAAAGAGAGTTACTGTTCACAAAGAAATTAAATAATTAGCTGAAAGCATTAAGCCTTAGGCATAAAGCATAAAGATCATGGCAAAGAAAACCGTAGCAACTTTACAAACTGCATCTAAGAGATTAACAAAAGCTATTAAAATGGTAAAATCTCCTAAGACAGGTGCATACACATTCGTAGAGCAAGTAATGGCTCCAGAAATGGTTGACGAATTCTTAAAAAAGAAATAATTCTTTTTTTTAATTATATAAGAAAGCTACTTTCGTTTGAGAGTAGCTTTTTATTTTTATTTTTGTTTTTTATAATTCAATTAAGTATGAGTTTTTTCAAAAAGTTATTTTCATCAGAAAAAAAAGAAACTTTAGATAAAGGTTTAGAAAAATCTAAGTCTTCTTTTTTTGAAAAATTAACGAAAGCAGTTGCTGGAAAATCGAAAGTTGATGATGATGTTTTAGATAATTTAGAAGAAGTTTTAGTTTCTTCAGATGTTGGTGTAAATACAACCTTAAAAATTATCGAAAGGATTGAAGAGCGAGTTGAACGCGATAAATATCTTGGGACAGAAGAGTTAAACAAAATCCTTCGTGAAGAAATTGCTGGATTATTATCTGAAAACAATCATGGAGACGCTACTGAATTTGAAATTCCAAAAGACAAAAAGCCTTATGTTTTAATGGTAGTTGGAGTTAATGGTGTTGGAAAAACAACTACTATAGGTAAATTAGCCTACCAATTTAAAAAGGCAGGACATAAAGTGGTTTTAGGAGCTGCCGATACTTTTAGAGCAGCTGCAATTGACCAACTTCAAATTTGGGCAGATCGAGTAGAGGTGCCTATTGTTCGTCAGCAAATGGGAAGTGATCCTGCCTCAGTTGCTTTCGATACTTTACAATCTGCAGTTTCACAAGATGCCGATGTTGTTATTATCGATACTGCTGGACGTTTACACAATAAGGTGAATTTAATGAATGAGCTTTCAAAAGTAAAACGTGTAATGCAGAAAGTTGTAGGAGATGCTCCTCATGATGTATTATTGGTTTTAGACGGTTCTACAGGACAAAATGCCTTTGAGCAAGCTAAACAATTTACTGCTGCGACAGAAGTAACTTCATTAGCAGTGACTAAATTAGATGGAACAGCTAAAGGTGGAGTTGTAATTGGTATTTCAGATCAATTTAAAATTCCAGTAAAATACATTGGAGTAGGAGAAGGAATAGAAGATCTACAAGTCTTTAATAAATATGAATTTGTAGATTCATTTTTCAAATAAAAAAAAATCCCGAGTAATCGGGATTTTTTAGTTTATAACGGCATTTATTTTTTGCCAAAGCACTTCATCAAAATCAGATAACGCAAAATTGGTTCCATCTGCAGCTTCTCCCATTCTAACGATTACCAATTTTTTACTTGGAACTACATAAATTTTTTGGTCGTTTTTACCTAATGCAGCATACATATCATTTGGAGCAGAAGGAATTAATTTTCCAGTAAATTCATATTGTGATTGTGGTAAATGAAAACTTGTTTTTCCATTAAGCCACCATAAATAACCATAAGCTAAATTAATGTTTTGAGATGTATTGGTCGCGTCAAGCATATAATTGCTGTTAACGATTTGGGTTCCATTCCAATTTCCATTATTTAAAGATAATAATCCAAAACGTGCCATACTTCTTGTATTGCTCCAGTAAACACTCAAGTCTCCAGATGCATACCAAGCACCATTCATGCCAATTTTATCTCTTAATTTTGTATTGAAATAATTAGACCAAGTTTGCCCAGTAGCAGTAGCAACAACATCTTGTAATTTCACATAAACATTATGATATGCCCATCGCGTTCCTGCATCTGCAACGTATTGAAGGTTTGCGGGAGAAACATCATCGCCTAAATTATCATCAAGTCCTGATGTCATTGTTAGTAAATGTCTACAAGTAATAAGGTTTTCCTTTGCTAAAGGAGCGTTAGTCCATCCTTCTCCTATATAATCCGACACTTTGTTGTTAATATTTATAAAACCTTCTTGTTGTGCAATTCCGGTAATTGCAGTTGTTAATGTTTTTCCTGCACTTGCCCAATACCATGGTGTATTGCTAGTGTGCCCGTTAAAATATTCTTCAATTACTATTTTTCCGTTATGAAGAACAATGAAACTTTTAGAGTTTTTTAGAATTAAATAGTCATACAGATCTTGTAAGTTATTTTCATTCCAGTTTAGCGATTGTAAAGTTTCCGTTTCCCAAGTATTTGAATTATTTGGTGGAAAATACATTGAGTTGTTATTCATTGTTTCTGATTCAGATGAGCAACTAAAACAAAATGGAAGTAAGAAAAGTAGTAGCATATTTTTTTTCATCTCGTTGTTTTTTCTCGTTAGACATTAAAATTACAAATTAGTTTAACGTTTAACCTGATTTAATTCTTAATTTAGTTTCAAATTTATAACAATGAAATTTAGTTTCAAATTTATAACAATGAAAAAAATAGTCTTATTATTTGTACTTGCATTGGTTTCATGTGTATCAGAAGTTAAAAAAGAAGAGTTGCAGTTGTTAAATGGTTATTGGGAAATTGAAGAGGTTAAAACGCAAGATGGAGATAAGAAAGCTTATAAGATTAATGAAGCTTTGGATTATTTTTTTATTAATGACAGTTTAAAAGGTTTCCGAAAAAAAGTGGTTCCACAATTTGACGGTAAATTACTGACCAATGATGTTGATGAAAAATTAGAAATTCATGAAAAAGAATCTCATTTTTATATTCATTACAAAACGGAATTTTCTAGTTGGGAAGAAGAAATTTTAGAGCTTAACAATACAAATTTAGTTGTAAAAAATACTGAAGGTATCGAGTATCATTATAAAAGAAAGCAAAAAGATGAGTAAACGTAATTTTGAAGAACATTCTATAGCCGATGCTTTAAAAGGTTTTATTGAAGCAAATAAACTTCAGGCTGGTTTAGATGTTGTTAATGTAAAAGAAGCTTGGAAAAATGTTATGGGAAATGGTGTTAATAATTACACAGTAGATGTGGTTTTAAAAAAAGACGTTTTACATATAATTTTAAATTCATCAGTAGTTAGAGAAGAGCTTTCTTATGGTAAAGAAAAAATAATTAAAATGCTTAATGAAGAATTACAAAAAGATTTAATTACAGATATTGTCCTAAAATAAAAAAAGCACTTCATTAGAAGTGCTTTTTTTATAGGTACTATAACATAAACTGTGTAAGTAGAAAAAATAATGGGGTTTTAAAACCCCATTATTTTTTTGTTTAATTTTAAATTTTACACAGTCTTATG
>JACXVH010000093.1 GCA_014763515.1 Flavobacteriaceae bacterium | reverse complement strand
TTTTTAGGCTTATTCTTTTGTATAGTAGGTTTATATTCTTTCCATGAAGAAGTTTTATGGAACTATAATGCATTACTAACAAATCCATTATATTTAATATTAGCCTATTATTTTTATAAAAACGAAAAACAAAAAATTTCTGTTTTAGCAAAAGTCATTTTTATAACCCATTTGTTGTATTTGGCTTTTATGTTAAACAAAATTCATTTAGGAATTATAAGTCCAATTCTTGTGGCTAATTTTATTTTACTAGCTTTATTAATCAAAGGAAACAAACAAATCATAAATTAAACATATCATGAAAAAAATAATTTTTACTGAAAATGCTCCAGCACCAATTGGACCATATAGCCAAGCTGTTTTAGTAGGAAATACATTGTACACTTCGGGACAAATTGCGATTAATCCTAAAAATGGTGAATTGGTTTTAGATGATATTGAAACAGAAACAATTCAAGTAATGGAAAACTTACAAGCAGTTTTAACAGCATCAGAAATGACTTTTGATGATGTGGTAAAGGTTTCAATTTTTATTAGCGATATGGGAAATTTTGGAAGAATAAATGCTATATACGGTAAATATTTTAATGAAGCAATTGCACCAGCTAGAGAAACTGTACAAGTAGCTTGCTTGCCCAAAAATGTAAACGTAGAAATTTCGGTAGTAGCTATTAAAGCATAAAAAAAAGCGACACAATGTGTCGCTTTTTTTATAAAATATTTTTCTACTTTCCTGAAGCTTTCCAAGCAGTGTAACCTCCTTCTAAATCTACTATTGTTGTAAAACCCATTTCTTTTAATATTCCAGCAGCTTTTGCACTTCTACCACCCATTTTACAATAAACCATTACAGGTTTATTTTTATCTAAAGTAGCTACTTTCGCTTTAAAATCATCTTGTAATACATCAATATTTTGAGCATCTTGAATGTGTCCTTCCTCAAATTCACCTTCTGTTCTAACATCAAGTATTTGAACTTCTGGTTCCGCCATTTTTTGTTCGAAAGTATCAGGATTAGCTACTAAAACTCCTTCTTGTTTTTGATTTACACAAGAAATCGCTAAAACTGATGTAAGTAATGCTCCAAAAATTATTTTCTTCATAAAATCTTTTGTTGTTTTATTGTCTAAAAATACAAATTAATTTAAATGTTGTTTTAAAATACTTACTAAATCTTTAGTGGCTAAAACACCTGATTGTCTCCATAATAGTTTACCTTGTTTAAACAACATTAATGTGGGCACGCCTCTTACCATAAATTCAGCTGCTAAATCTTGATAGTTATCCACATTAATTTTTATTATTTTTACATCATCTTTAATAATAGATTTTGTTTCCTGAAGTATAGGCGACATCATTTTACACGGTCCACACCAATCTGCATAAAAATCTACTAAAGTCAATTGATCTTGATTTATTATTTCATTAAATTTTGCATTCATAATCTAAATTATTTTTACAAATTTACCGCAATAACTATTCCTAATCTGTAATATAAGTTACATTTATGTCAATATGACAATTATCATAGAATGATTTAAAAAATGATAGTAATTTTGGCTTAAATTAAGGCATAATGAAAACTTCTCTTATACAAAAATATAATGTACCAGGACCTCGATACACGAGTTATCCTACGGTTCCTTATTGGGAAGAAAATAATTTTACTGCAGAGAAATGGAAATCTTCAATGCTCGAAACTTTTCAAAAAACAAACACATCTGAAGGTATTAGTCTGTATATTCATCTTCCTTTTTGTGAAAGTTTGTGCACTTTTTGTGGATGCCATAAAAGAATTACTAAAAGACACGAGGTTGAACATCCATATATAGATGCCGTTTTAAAAGAATGGAAACTATATTGTGACTTATTTTCAACCAAACTTAACATCAAAGAAATACACTTAGGTGGTGGAACTCCTACTTTTTTTTCTCCTAATAATTTAGAAAAACTAATTAAAGGTATACTTTCTAAAGCTACAATTGCTGATAATTATGAATTTAGCTTTGAAGGACACCCAAACAATACAACTAAAGAGCACTTACAATTGCTTTATAATTTGGGCTTTAGAAGAGTTAGTTTTGGCGTACAAGACTACTCTACTAAAGTTCAAACTGCTATTAATAGAATTCAACCGTTTCATAATGTAGCAAAAGTTACTTTTTGGGCACGAGAAATTGGTTACACCTCAATAAGTCACGATTTAATTTTTGGACTTCCATTTCAAACTTTAGATGATGTTTTAGATACTATTGATAAAACCAATTCATTACATCCAGATCGATTGGCTTTTTACAGCTATGCTCACGTACCATGGATTAAAGGAAATGGACAAAGAGGCTTTAACGATGAAGATGTACCTAAAGATGATGCAAAACGCTTACTTTATGAAGAAGGAAAAATTAGGTTAAGTAAAAACGGTTTTCATGAAATAGGAATGGATCATTTTGCAATAGATTCTGACAGCATGTTTACTGCTTTTGAAGAAGGCAAACTACATCGTAATTTTATGGGTTACACAACTACAAATACTAAACTGATGATTGGTCTTGGAGTTTCTTCAATAAGTGATAGTTGGACTGCATTTGCTCAAAATGAAAAAACTCTAGAAGATTATTACGAAAGATTAGATAAAAATGAGATTCCAGTTTATAGAGGACATATTTTAACTGATGAAGATTTAGTTATTAGACAACATATTCTAAATATTATGTGCCAATTTGAAACAGATTGGTCGCAAGATGAATTAAAATTCCTAGAAATAGGTGAAGTAATTGAATCGTTAAAAGAGATGGAAGTTGATGGTCTTTTAAAGATATTCGACAACAAACTTATTGTTACCGAAAAAGGAAAACCATTCGTAAGAAATATTTGTATGGCTTTCGATTTAAGACTAAAAAGAAATACTCCGCAAAGACAATTATTTTCAATGACGATATAAAAAAAGCCACGCATTGCGTGGCTTTTTTTATTGAGATATTATTTTAAATCAAATCGATCTGCATTCATTATTTTAGTCCAAGCTTTGATAAAATCTTTAACAAACTTTTCTTTGTTATCATCTTGTGCGTAAACTTCGGCATAAGCTCGTAAAATTGAATTTGAACCGAAAACTAGATCAATTCTTGTAGCTGTCCATTTTGTTTCTCCAGTTTTTCTGTTTACCACATTGTAACTATTGCTTCCTGTAGGTTTCCAATTATAATTCATATCGGTTAGATTCACAAAGAAATCATTTGATAGAACACCAACTTTATCTGTAAAAACGCCGTGTTTAGAATTTCCGTAATTTGCTCCTAAAACACGCATTCCACCAATAAGAACTGTCATTTCTGGAGCAGTTAAACCTAATAATTGTGCTCTGTCTAACATCATTTCTTCAGGTTTCACGGTTGCATAATCTTTTTTTAACCAATTTCGGAATGCATCGTGTAGAGGTTCTAAATCTTCAAAAGATTCAATATCTGTCATTTCTTGAGTTGCATCTCCACGACCAGCTAAAAACGGAACCGAAACATTAAATCCAGCATCTTTTGCTGCTTGTTCCACTGCAGCACTTCCGCCTAAAACAATTAAATCGGCAATGCTCACATCTTTACCGTAAGAGTTTTTAATTTCTGAAAGTTTAGTTAATACTTTTTGTAATCTTTCTGGTTCGTTTCCTTGCCAATCTTTTTGTGGTGCCAAACGTATTCTTGCTCCATTTGCTCCACCTCTAAAATCGGAACCTCTAAATGTTCTCGCACTATCCCAAGCAGTAGCAATAAGTTCTGAACGCGTTAATCCGCTATTTAAAATTTTAGATTTTAATTCGTTAATATCACTTTCCGATAAAACTTTATTTCCTGCAGGAATAGGATCTTGCCAAATTAGATCTTCTTTTGGAACATCTGCACCTAGATATCTTGATTTTGGACCTAAATCACGGTGTGTAAGCTTAAACCATGCTCTAGCAAAAACTTCAGTAAAATAGTTAAAATCGTTATAAAATTTCTCAGAAATTTTTCTGTATTCGGGATCCATTTTCATTGCCATGTCGGCATCTGTCATAATAGGATTTCTTCTTACAGATGGATTATGTGCATCAATTGGTTTCTTCTCTTCAGGCAAATTAATAGGTTCCCATTGCCAAGCACCGGCAGGACTTTTCTTTAATTCCCAATCATAATTTAGTAATAAATCGAAATAACCATTATCCCATTTTGTTGGCTCTGTTGTCCAAGCTCCTTCAATTCCACTTGTAACAGTATCTCCTGCATTTCCATTACCTTTTGGGTTAAGCCAACCGAGGCCTTGCTCTTCAATTCCTGCAGCTTCTGGTTCTTTTCCTAACTTAGAAGCGTCTCCATTACCATGAGCTTTACCAACAGTATGTCCACCAGCAGTTAAAGCTACAGTTTCCTCATCATTCATAGCCATACGCTTAAAGGTTACCCTAACATCATGAGCTGTTTTTAAAGGATCTGGATTTCCATCAACACCTTCTGGATTTACATAAATTAATCCCATCATAACAGCAGCTAACGGATTTTCTAAATCTCTTTCTCCCGAATAGCGACTTCCTTCACTTCCTGTTTTTGCTAACCATTCACTTTCAGAACCCCAGTAAATATCTTTTTCAGGATGCCAAATATCTTCACGACCACCAGCAAAACCAAATGTTTTTAATCCCATTGATTCATAAGCCATATTTCCTGCTAAAATCATTAAATCGGCCCAAGAAATTTTATTTCCATATTTCTTTTTAATAGGCCACAACAATCTACGAGCTTTATCTAAATTTACATTATCTGGCCAGCTATTTAGGGGAGCAAAACGTTGGTTTCCTGTATTACTTCCACCACGACCATCTGAAGTTCTGTATGTTCCAGCAGAATGCCAAGCCATACGAATCATTAATCCACCATAATGTTCCCAATCTGCAGGCCACCAATCTTGACTTTCTGTCATTAATTTTTTTAAATCGGTTTTAATAGCTTCTAAGTCTAACTTTTTAAATTCTTCAGCATAATTAAAACCTTCTCCCATTGGGTCCGTTTTTTTATCATGCTGATGTAGTATGTCAAGATTCAATGAACTTGGCCACCAATCTTTATTCGATGTTCCATTCCCATTCGTTGCCATACTTCCGTTATGAAAAGGGCATTTACTCAAGTTTTCAGAATTGTTTTCCATAATATTAGTTTGATTTATAAATTGTTGTTTGTTTAGAAAATCAATTTTAAATTCCAATAAATTTAAGAATATTGTATTAGATTTCAATTATTTAGTTGCTAAACTACATCATAAATCTGTTAAAAAAACGAATTCTCAATAGATAAAAATTATATCTAAATAAGCTTGAATAATAATTTTTATTTATTAAAAATAATCATATTAATTATTTTTAACTATAGAAAAAATAAATTAAAATTAAATACTTATGAATGAAATTACCACAACCAAAATAGAACAAATGAAGCTTTATGGAATGCATAACGCTTTTAAAACTGCTACCAAAAGTGGGAAAACAGACCATTACACGCTAGATCAGTTTATCGCCATGCTCATTGATGCCAAATGGGATGAACGTCACAATCGTCGTATTGAAAGAAGCATTAAAAACGCTCGATTCCATTACAAATCCAATATTGAAAAAATCAATTTTGATGCTTCACGAAATCTGGATAGAAACCAAGTTTTACGATTAGCTGCATGCGATTTTGCTGAGAAAAACCAAAATGTATTAATTACAGGAAGTACTGGAGTAGGTAAAAGTTTTTTAGGAACAGCATTAGGTTATCAAGCATGTATTCAAGGATACAAATTTAGTTATTATAATACATCTAAGTTGTTCGCTAAGCTAAAGATGGCAAAAGCAGATGGTTCTTATCTAAGAGAATTAGCCAAAATAGAACGACAAAACGTCATTATATTAGATGATTTTGGTCTTCAAGCATTAGATAGTCAAAACCGAATTACACTTTTAGAAATCATCGAAGATA
>JACXVH010000092.1 GCA_014763515.1 Flavobacteriaceae bacterium | reverse complement strand
AAGCAATTTTAAATAAAGCGTCAAAATCTTCTTTTACTAAGGGAATCAAAGTTACAAATTCATTTGAAAGTGTAGGCTGTAAATTCATTTTTTAAAGTATCAATAAATATTCTTTAAATTTATTATGAAAATAAATATAAATTTCTTGAAAGTAAAAGTACGGAAACCGTCTTGTACTTTATGATGAAGTTCGAAAAAATCATGAAAATGATTTTTGACGTTCTAGAAAAAATAACTCATAATTCAAATTAATTTAGTACTGTTAAAATTCAAATTATAGAAAATAATATGTCATGGTTTTAGTAACTTTATAAGTGAATAAATAAATACAATATGAAGCTTAAAATCAATAATAAAGAAGAGTTTTTAAATACAGTTTCCCACGCTGTCGGAATTTTTTTGGGAATTATAGGTTTGGTTTTCCTTTTGCTTAAAAATAGAGAACTCAATAGTTTTAGTACGATGAGTATTTGGATTTATGGTTTTTGTGTAATTGCTTTATATACGGCTTCTACAGTATATCATGCCATTTCTCACGAAGTCAAAAAACAAAAAGCAAGAATTTTTGATCACATTGGTATTTTCTTACTTATTGCAGGAACTTACACGCCCATTTGTTTGGTAACATTAGAACAAACCTCGGGATGGATGCTGTTTTTTATTGTGTGGAGTATTGCTACTGTTGGCTTGGTTATGAAACTGTTTTTAACCGGAAAAGTCGAAAAGTTATCTTTGTTTCTTTATTTAGGAATGGGATGGTTGGTGGTAGCACAAGCTAAAGAATTATTTCATTTACTTTCAGTAGAAAGTTTAGTTTTTATGGCAATTGGCGGAGCTTTATACACTTTGGGGACTATATTTTATGCTTCTAAACAAATTCCTTACGGACATTTTATTTGGCATTTATTTCAAAGTTTCAAAACTACGTTTTACAAAAGCGGTTAATTCTTCACCTTTTAATAAACCTTGAGATAATTTTGCTAAATCTAAAGCTTGTTTTACTAAAGCCGATTTTTCGCTTTCGTTTTCTATGTTTAAAATGGATGTGGCCAAATCGGAATTAGTATTTACTATTAAATTATACATTTCCGGAAAATTACCCATTCCGAACATTCCGCCGCCACCAGTTGAACTCATTTCTTTCATTCTTCTCATGAATTCTGGTTGTGTAATTATAAACGGAGCGGCTTTACTATCCATCGATTCTAATTGTACACTGTATTTTTCTTTTGGAACCACAACTTCAATAACTTCTTTCAGTTTTGTTTTTTCGTCTTCTGAAAGTCTTGAAATTTGTTCTTCTTCTTTCTTAATCAAATTGTCAACGTGATCTGCATCCACACGAACAAATGAGAGTTTTTCGTTATCTGCTTCCAATTTTTGAATTAGGTGCGAAACAATTGGCGAATCTAATAATAAAACTTCGTAACCTTTCTCTTTTGCTGCTTCAATATAACTGTGTTGTAACTCAGTGTTAGAAGCATAAATTAAAACCAAATTACCATCTTTATCTGTTTGATTAGGACTTAATTTTTCTTTTAATTCTGAAAGTGTATAAAATGAGTTTTCAGTCGTTGGATACAATACGAAATCACCTGCTTTTTCATAGAATTTTGGTTCCGATAGCATTCCGTATTCTAAAACAATTTTAATATCATTCCACTTTTGTTCAAAATCTGCTCTATTTTCGTTGAAAAGCGATTTTAATTTATCGGAAACTTTACGCGTAATATAATTCGAAATCTTTTTCACATTTCCATCCGCTTGTAAATACGAACGAGAAACGTTCAACGGAATATCTGGCGAATCGATTACACCTTTTAACATCGTTAAGAATTCTGGAACAATTCCTTCTACATTATCGGTTACAAAAACTTGATTTTGGTACAACTGGATTTTATCTTTCTGAATTTGTAAATCATGTGACAATTTTGGGAAATACAAAATTCCAGTTAAATTGAACGGATAATCAACGTTTAAATGAATGTTAAACAAAGGTTCGTCAAATTGCATAGGGTACAATTCACGATAAAAGTTTTTGTAATCTTCATCCGATAAATCAGAAGGTTGTTTGGTCCAAGCCGGATTCGGATTATTAATGATGTTGTCAACTTCAACATATTCAGTTTTATAATCTTCACCTGCGTCTTCCGGTTTTGGTAAAGCTTCTTTTTTAGTTCCAAATTTAATTGGAATTGGCATGAATTTATTATATTTTACTAATAATTCACGAATTCTACTTTCTTCTAAAAATTCTAAAGAATCCTCTGCTATATGTAAAATTATTTCTGTGCCTCTTTCAGTTTTTGAATGAGATTCTAAAGTGAATTCAGGGCTACCATCGCAAGTCCAATGTGCCGCTGGTTCGTCTTTAAAGGTTTTGGTAATAATTTCAACTTTACTCGCTACCATAAAAGCAGAGTAAAATCCTAAACCAAAATGACCAATTACGCCTGAATCTTTGGCAGTATCTTTATATTTTTCCAAAAATTCTTCGGCACCAGAAAAAGCAATTTGGTTGATGTATTTTTCTACTTCTTCAGCCGTCATTCCTAAACCTTGGTCAATAATATGAAGTTTTTTACCTTCTTTATCGATTTTAACTTCAATTATAGGATTCCCATATTCTACTTTTGCTTCGCCAATGCTTGTTAAATGTTTTAATTTTAAAGTAGCATCGGTAGCATTTGAAACTAGTTCACGAAGAAAAATTTCGTGGTCACTGTATAAAAATTTCTTAATTAAAGGAAAGATGTTTTCAACCGAAACATTAATTTTTCCACTAGACATATGATTATATTTTTAATTAAACTTATTTTTTTATTTTTATTCAAAATGAATACCATTTCTTTTTTGGTGACAAATTGACATAAAAAAAGACTCAATGCTGAGCATTGAGCCTAATAACATGAAAATAGTTTGGGTTGGTTTATTTTTTAGAAACTACTAATTTTATAAACAATACCAGCAGAAACGTTATAAGTAATGCCAGTAAATGAATTTACAGTATCAGTGTATGAAAGACTTCCGTCGAAGTTGTAATGTTGCGAGATATTAAAAATAACTGAAGTGTCTAATGTTAAAAAGAAATTATCTGTAACTCTAAATCTAGGAGTAAGACCACCAATAATATTTACGACATTGTCAGCTTTTCCACCTTCTGTAGAACTAATTCTTGTATAACCAGCACCAGCATGAGCGATTAAATTGAAAAAATCATAGCTACTTGTTCTACTAAAAATAGTTGAAACATTAGCTGTACCTTGTAATGAAACTCTTGTAGAGTTTACACCAGTTTCTTTTCCAAATAATTCATTATTAACACGGTATTTGTCCGAACCGAAGTCGATTTTAGCACCATAAGTTTCATCAAAATTATAGAAAAATCCTCCACCAAAGTGAGAAACTTCATTAATACTTGGTTCAAAAACGCCATTTAAACCATAGTTTAATTCAACACCATATTCTTGTGCGCTCACAAAAGAAGTTGCTATAAAAGAAAATGCGATAAGTGCTTTCTTAACAAAATTAAATTTCATAAGTTAAATTATTGATTTGGGAGGCGCAATATAATAATTATTTAGAATTTTAAAAATATCTTGGTACTTTTGTTTTTTACTTTTTTCATGTTAGCAATAAATTCAATTTCTTTTTCTTACCAAGATACTAACTATAAATCTTTGAAATCAATTTCTTTTTCAATTGAAGAAGGTACTTCTCTAGCAGTAATTGGGGAAAGTGGTTGTGGTAAAAGTACACTTCTCAAGCTAATTTATGGTCTTTATGATGTTGATGAAGGAACTATTCATTGGAGGAATAAACTAGTTACAGGTCCAAAATTTAATTTAGTGCCTGGAATGCCTTCTATGAAGTTTCTTGCTCAAGATTTTGATTTAATGCCATATATAACTGTTACTGAAAATGTAGGTAAGTATTTATCAAATTTTTATCCTGAACAAAAAAGAGCTAGAGTAGAAGAGTTGCTTAAAGTTGTTGAAATGGAAGAGTTTTACAATGTAAAAGCAAAATATTTAAGTGGCGGACAAATGCAACGTGTTGCTCTGGCAAAAGTTTTGGCAAAAGAACCAGAACTTCTCTTATTAGACGAGCCTTTTAGTCATATTGATAACTTTAGAAAAAATAGTCTTCGTAGAAATATTTTCAATTATTTAAAGTCGAAAAATATAACTTGCATCATCGCTACACACGATGTTAACGATTCACTTTCATTCACTGACGAAATATTAGTTATGAAAGATGGTAAGCAAGTGATGAAAGGAGATACTTTTTCAGTTTATAATTCAAAGCTAAATAAATATGTTGCTTCTTTATTCGACGATATTTCCGAAATTGAAATAAACGGTGAAAATAGGTTGGTTTATCCTCACGAATTTGAAATTGTTGAAAAATCGGAAATAGAAGTAGAGGTAAATAATAATTATTTTAAAGGAAACCATTTTTTAGTTGAAGGTAATTTTAGAAATAATCTAATTTATTTTTTATCTGATAAAAAATTAAATAAAAAGCAGAAAGTATTTTTATCGTTAAATAGTAATTTTTAATTTTTAAATTACATTTTTTAATTATTTATTAAATTTGCCCTAACATTTTAAATTAAATTTATGTATCATTCAAAAATAACTGGTTTAGGATACTATGTTCCAAATAATGTGGTAACAAATGATGATTTGTCGAAAATAATGGATACCAATGATGAGTGGATTCAAGAAAGAACAGGTATTAAAGAGAGAAGACATGTTTCAAGTTTAGAGGATACTACAACTTCAATGGGTGTTAAAGCTGCAGAAATAGCAATTGAACGTTCTGGAGTTGCAAAAGAAGATATCGATTTTATAGTTTTTGCTACTTTAAGTCCCGATTATTATTTTCCTGGTCCTGGTGTTTTAGTACAACGCGATTTGGGTTTAAAAACTGTTGGTGCTCTTGATGTTCGTAATCAATGTTCCGGTTTTTTATATGCTTTGTCGGTTGCTGACCAATTTATTAAAACGGGAATGTATAAAAATGTTCTGGTAATAGGTTCAGAAGTGCATTCACGCGGTTTAGATTTTACTACTCGTGGTCGTGGTGTTTCAGTTATTTTTGGAGATGGAGCAGGAGCGGCGGTTTTATCGCGTACAGAAGATAACTCGAAAGGAATTTTATCAACTCATCTTCATTCTGAAGGACAACATGCAGAAGAATTAGCATTAATTGCTCCTGGAATGGGTAAGCGTTGGGTTACCGATATTATCAAAGACAACAATCCCGATGATGAAAGTTATTATCCTTATATGAACGGACAATTTGTGTTTAAAAATGCAGTCGTTCGTTTTAGTGAAGTAATTAATGAAGGCTTACAAAAGAATAATCTTCAAGTTTCCGACATTAATATGTTAATTCCGCATCAAGCTAATTTGAGAATTTCTCAGTTTATCCAACAAAAATTTAATTTAGAAGATAGCCAAGTTCATAATAATATTCAAAAATATGGTAACACAACAGCGGCTTCTATTCCAATTGCTTTAACGGAAGCTTGGGAACAAGGTAAAATTAAAGAAGGCGATTTAGTGGTGTTAGCGGCTTTTGGTTCTGGATTTACTTGGGGAAGTGCTATTATTCGTTGGTAGTTTTTAAATAATTAATGCTTGATGAAAATGGGAAAAACAGGAGTAATGCCAAACTTCAAAACAATTGATGATTATATAGATAGTCAAAAGGATGAAGCAAAAGTGATTTTACATGAACTAAGAAGTTTGATAAAAGAAACCATACCCGAAACAGTTGAAGTTGAAAATTATAAAGTTCCTACTTTTACTCTTATTCCAAATACAAAACCTGAACATCAATTGATGGTTGTAGCTTATGCAAAATATGTGAGTTTTTATCCTTATCAGAAAGTTATAGAGCATTTTGCTGACCAATTGAAAGATTTTGAATTAGGAAAAGGAACAGTAAAGTTCTATTTTAATAAGCCACTTCCAAAAGAACTCATTAAAAAAATGATACTTTTTAGAAAAGAAGAATTATTGAATAAATAAAAAAACGCTCTGAATTTTCAGAGCGTTTTTACTATTTACTAATCACTAAAGACTAATTACTAAGAAATTAAAACATACCGCCACTGCTTTGTGTTTCATTTAGATCGCGTTGTTTTCTCGATAATGCTCTATTTTTTCCACCACCAAAGCGATAGTTTACACCTAAATAAAAAGTTTGGTTTTCCCAATAAAACGCACCATATTGACGATATGGAATATTTCCGTCGAAAGCGAAACGCATCGTATCGAAAACATCATTTAAACGAGCTGTAATTGTTCCTTTCCCTTTAGCAAAATTATAACTTGTACCAACGTCTATTTTATACATTTCTTTTCTTTCGAATTGTAAACTCATATCTCGTCCTCTATAAAATCCGAATAATTGAAAACGTAAGTTTTGCGTCGCCGTAAAATTGTTATTCATTCTAAAATTAAAAGCAGTTACATCGGCTTCGCCATTTTCAAAAGCACCTGTGTTTCCGTTTTGAACAGTTCCTTTTACCGTCCTAAAATAAACATCAGCACTTGTGTTAACCGACCACCATTTTGCAAATTTTAAATTAGCCGATGACTCAATTCCAAATGCATTATTGTTGTTGAAGTTATCGTAAGATAAAATATTTCTGTTAGGATTGTTTGGATCATTAAAAACAACTCTCGAAATTTCATCGTTAATTAATCTATAGAATACGCCACTTGTAATAGAACCAATTTTCATTTTTCGCGTATAATTTACCTCAAATGAATTTGTAAATTGAGGAACTAAATCAGGATTTCCTCTAGATTCCAATAAAGGTGTTGTCCATTCTCTAATTGGATTTAATTGCCCAATACTTGGTCGGTCAACTCTTCT
>JACXVH010000091.1 GCA_014763515.1 Flavobacteriaceae bacterium | reverse complement strand
GTTCATATACATGTCGAAAAAGGTGATGGCTATATGAGAGTAGAGCTTGAAACATTTAAAGTAACTAAAATATACAAATTCTCAAAAAATGATGAGAAAAAGATACTCACTATCATACAAAAGCATCAAAAAGAACTTATAGGAGCATGGAATGAATACTTCAATTTCTAGACTTGATTTTGGTGATAAAATATATATTTATCTTAGCAGTGGAGATATTTTAGCACTCCCTTATAATTATACAAAAAAAATAAAAAATCATAATGGAAATGAATTACCTGTAATTGTTTCCTTTACTTCTATTCCATTTAGGCTAAATAGAATACACTTAGTTGTTAGAAGTTTACTCAATCAAACAAAAAGACCTAAAAAAATAATCCTTTGGTTAGATCAATCTTTAGAAAACAAAATCCCAAATAATTTAAAAAAACTATATGGTGATATTTTTTCTATTGAATTTACTAGTTTAAATAGCTCACATGTAAAATTAGTTCCAACCTTAGAAAAATATCCTGATGAAATTATTGTAACATGTGATGATGATTTGATGTATGATGAAAATTGGTTACAAGGATTATATGAAGAACATTTAAAACATCCAAAAGATATTGTTGCTTATACTTTAAGACAAATTCAGTTTGATGAAAATAAAAATTTGTTGCCTTATAATAAATGGAAACTAAATGACCTTTCTAAACCCAATACTTTTTTAGCATTAGGATATAATGGAATTTTGTATCCACCACACGCTTTACCAAAAGAAGCTGTAAATGCAGAATTATATATGAAATTAGCACCCAAAGCAGATGACTTATGGTTCAAAGCAATGGCAATGCTAAACAATACTAATATTAGAAAAGTAACTTCGATACCTAAAGAAAATATTCCTATTATGGCTACCCAAAAAGTATCACTTAAAAAATTAAATGTTGGTCAATTAAAAAATAACCAACAATGGGAAGCATTGGTAGAATATTTTAATTTAAAACTTTAAATAAAGTAAAGCTATTATTTAACAATTCCAAAGTCTGTCCATCTTTTATTAGAGGTTCTTGTTTCTTTTCTAATGTTTTTATTTTTAACAATAGATTCTTTAGTTGCATAACCTCTAGGATGGTCTAAATGCAAACACAATGCACTGTATCTAATTTGAATAGACTTTATACCAAAATTTACCAGTCTTTCGCCTAGTTCGCGGTCTTGTCCTCCATATTGCATTCGTTCATCAAAACCATTTATAGCTACTAAATCAGCTTTCCAACCAGAAGCATTATGACCGTTCCAAGAAGCATTTGTTGGTGTAACGGTATTCATAAAATTAGAGAACCATTTTGAATTGGTGAATTTTAAATTTTTAAAACTAGATTTTAAACCTTTCGATTTTAACCAATTTAAATCAAAACATTTTTGTGAAATAATATCGTCATTTGTTATTGATTTAGAAATATCCATGGGCAATTTAAAATAACCTCCCGATAAAAAATGTCCTTTTTTTCTATATAAATTATGTTGTTCTAAAAAGTTGTTTTTCGGAATACAATCACCATCGGTAAAAACTAAATATTCCGAATTTGCCGCTAAAATTGCTTTATTCAAAATTTGTGACTTTTGAAATCCATTATCTGGGTGCCAAACATGAATAATAGGAATATCAATTTTACTTTTCAAATTATCAATTAACTCTTTTGTAGCATTTCTAGAACCATCATCTGCAATAATAATTTCAAATTTTTTGAAAGTTTGTACACTAAATCCAATGATAACTTTTTCTAGCCATTCTTCTGAATTATAAGTGCTAAAAATAACTGACATTTCCATATGCTATAAATTTTTAATGAAGTATTTAATCTTAATTTTTATAAATACCTTCTTTTGTCTTAATGACATTATGTTTTTTATTAAACTTTCTTACTTTTAAATTGAATTTTATTTTCTCGATATCTACATAATTTCTTTCATGGTATAAATGTAGACAAATTGCGCTGTATCTAATTTGTTTTGAAAAAATTCCTAAGTTATACAAGCGTTCTCCTAATTCTCTATCCTCACCACCATATGAAAGTAATTCATTAAAACCATTCACTGCAATTATATCCGATTTATATGCTGATGAGTTATGACCGTTCCAAGTTGGCTTTGTTGTCGTAACCCAATTCATAAAAAGAGAAAATAATTTATTTTGAATAAGTTTTGAAACCTTAAAATTTAATTTAAATCCGTTTTTTAACAACCAAGAAATCTTAAAACAATATTGATTTTGAATTACTTCATCTGTAATGAGGTTTGAAGTTTGAATAGGCAATTTAAAATAACCTCCCGACAAAAAATATCCACGTTCTCTGTGCGCTAAATGCGTAGCTACAAAATCTTTACGAGGAATACAATCTCCATCTGTAAACAACAAGTAATCTGTATTTGATTTTTCTATTGCTTTATTTAGTATTTTACATTTCCTAAAACCCTCATCCTCTTGCCAAACATGTATAATTTCGTTTGGAAATTGACTTCTAAAACTATCAATTACGTCTTTTGTTTTGCTTGTAGATCCATCATCGGCTATAATAATTTCAAAATCTTTCTCTGTCTGAATAGAATATCCCAACAAAACCTTGTGCAACCATTCCTCAGAATTGTAAGTTGAAATAACTATAGATATCTTCATATAACACAAACGTAGAAATAAATAGCTTTTTATGCAAAATTTTTATAGTAATTGTATTGCTTAATAATTTAAAAAATAAACTTTACATTATCTTTGTAAAAAAATGAAAAAGTGATTAAGGAAATCCAAAACGCTTTAGAAGTAATCAAAAATGGAGGCATTATTCTTTACCCAACTGATACCGTTTGGGGCATTGGGTGCGATGCTTCAAATGAAGAAGCTGTGAAGAAAATTTTTGCGTTAAAACAACGTGAAGAAAGTAAAAGCATGATTGTTCTCGTTAATGGCGAACGTATGTTATATCAAGTTTTTAATGAATTACCTCAAGTAGCTTGGGATATTTGGGATAATACTAAGAAGCCAACTACACTTATTTTAGACAAACCAAAAAATGTTGCCAAAAATATCATTGCAGAAGATAATACTTTAGGTGTTCGAATGGTAAATGAAGAATTTTGTTACAAATTAATGGAACGTATGAAAAGACCATTGGTTTCAACTTCTGCCAATATTGCTGGTGAACCTACACCAAAATCTTTCAAAGAAATTTCCCCTGAAATTATAAAAGGTGTTGACTATGTTGTAAATTTGCACCACGACAAAATTTGTGACAAACCTTCCACTATTATCAAATTAACTCTTGATAGTCAAGTGAAGATTATTAGAAAATGAATTACAAACAACATCTCGATAATAAAATATTCAAAATCATCACACAAGCTGCACATGAGCTTCAATTAGAATCTTATGTAATTGGCGGTTTTGTTCGTGATATTTTATTACAAAGAGACCATAAAAAAGATATTGATATTGTTGCTGTTGGCAGCGGTATTGAATTGGCTATAAAGGTTTCTTCTCTATTGCCAAACACTCCCAAAGTTCAAGTCTTTAAAAATTACGGAACTGCTATGTTACGCTATAAAGACATGGATGTTGAGTTTGTAGGTGCTCGCAAAGAAAGTTATAATTTTGATAGCAGAAATCCAGTTGTGGAAAACGGGACCTTGAAAGACGACCAAGAACGACGTGATTTTACTATAAACGCTTTAGCTTTTTCGCTTAACGAAAATAATTTTGGCGATTTAGTCGATCCTTTTGGTGGTGTTCAAGATTTAGAGAACAAAATCATTCGTACGCCTTTAAATCCAGACATTACTTATTCTGACGATCCACTTCGAATGATGCGTGCGATTCGTTTTGCTACGCAATTGCAATTTGAAATTGAAAAAGAATCACTTGATGCTATTACTCGTAATGCAGAGCGAATAAACATAATTTCTGGTGAACGAATTGTAGACGAATTGAATAAAATTTTGGCAACGCCAAAACCTTCTATTGGTTTCTTACTGTTACACAAAACTGGTCTTTTAGATATAATTCTTCCTGAATTAACCGCTTTAAATAATGTTGAGGAAGTTGAAGGTCATACGCATAAAAACAATTTTTACCACACGTTAGAAGTTGTCGATAATATTTGTCCGAATACGGAAGATTTATGGCTACGCTGGTCGGCATTATTACACGATATTGGCAAAGCACCGACAAAGAAATTTCATAAAAAACAAGGTTGGACTTTTCACGGACATGAATTTTTGGGAGGAAAAATGGTGAAGAAAATTTTCACGCGTTTACACATGCCTTTGAACCAAAAAATGAAGTTTGTGCAAAAAATGGTAATGATGAGTTCGCGCCCAATTGTTTTAGCGCAAAAAGAAGTTACCGATTCTGCTGTTCGCCGTTTGGTTTTTGACGCTGGTGAAGATGTAGAAGATCTAATGACGCTTTGTGAAGCCGATATCACGACCAAAAACCCTAAGAAGTTTCAGAAATACCATAACAACTTCAAAATTGTACGCAAAAAAATTGTAGAAGTTGAAGAAAAAGATAGAGTTCGTAATTTTCAACCACCAATTGATGGTGAAGAAATTATGCAATTATTCAATTTGAAACCTGGAAGAGAAATTGGTATTTTAAAAGAAGCCGTGAAAGAAGCAATTTTAGAAGGTGAAATCCCAAATGAGTATGA
Source organism: Flavobacteriaceae bacterium (assembly GCA_014763515.1). Taxonomy (GTDB): domain Bacteria; phylum Bacteroidota; class Bacteroidia; order Flavobacteriales; family Flavobacteriaceae; genus Flavobacterium. Next base: position 1,348 of record JACXVH010000091.1, on the reverse strand, counting down.
TGCTGCCTATCAATTTGTTATTACTAAAGCTAAAAACATGGGATTAAAATCAATTAATTAATCAATTAGCCGATGTGTCAATATGCCAATGATATGAAAAACTTTACTTTTAGAAAAGCGGTTATTGAAGATAAAGAAGCTATTTGGACAATTATTCAACAAGCTATTGCTAAAAGAAAAGCCGAAGGTAGCAATCAATGGCAAGATGGATATCCTAATACACTTACCATCGAAAATGATATAAGTAATGAAAATGGTTTTGTCTTAGTGCATCAAAATAAAGTAGTTGGTTATTGCGCTGTAATTATTAATTATGAGCCAGAATATGAAAAAATAATAGGAAAATGGCTTAGCAATAATGATTTTGTGGTGATTCATAGAATAGCTATAGAAGAAAGTTTTCTTGGTAAAGGTTTGTCGGGAAAAATTATTGAAGAAGTTGAAGAATTTGCTAAAAAACAACATATTTTCAGTGTAAAAGTTGATACAAATTTTGACAATCATGCCATGATGAAAATCTTTGAAAGAAGAGGCTATAAATATTGTGGAGAAGTTTATTTTAGAGGAAGCGCAAGAAGAGCTTATGAAAAAGTTTTAAAATAAATTAAGATTTGTTTTTACGAAGAAAAGAATGAATAAAGTAATTTTACAAAAAGATAAAAAAAATGAACGCTAATAAATCGGTTATTATTTGGCTACTTTCAGGTTGTGTATTACTTTTTATAATGGTAATGGTTGGCGGAATTACCCGATTAACAAATTCAGGCTTATCGATGACCGATTGGCATTTAATTACGGATACTTTTCCACCAACATCTGAAGAAAAATGGAATGAAGCTTTTGAAGCCTACAAAACCTTTCCTGAATACCAAAAAATTAACCAATTCAAAACAGGCGGATTTCATTTAGAAGATTACAAATTCATCTATTTCTGGGAATGGTTTCACCGTTTTATCGGTCGAATTATTGGTATTGTATTCATTATTCCGTTTGTTTATTTTTTAGTCAAAAAGAAGTTAGATAAAGAAACTATAAAAAAATGTATCATTCTTTTAGGAATGGGCGCTTTTCAAGGATTTTTAGGTTGGTTTATGGTTAAAAGCGGATTAATTGACAATCCTGATGTGAGTCATTTTCGTTTAGCCCTACACTTAACGTTTGCTTTTATTACGTTTGCATATACACTTTGGGTGGCCTTAGATTTAATCTATCCAAACAGAACAGAAACTTTATATCCGCAATTAAAGAAAATAGCTCGAATAGCATTAGTTGTACTAATCATCCAAATCATTTGGGGCGGATTTGTTGCGGGATTGAATGCAGGTTTAATACATAATCATTGGCCTTT
>JACXVH010000090.1 GCA_014763515.1 Flavobacteriaceae bacterium | reverse complement strand
TTAATACTATTAAAGCCAAAATAGCTATTAAAGTGTAAATATTGTCTAAAAAATGTGGTTGATAGTCAATTTTAACTGCTTCATAAAGTGTTTCCTTTTCTTTAGCAATAGGATTTCGTTCAAGCGATTGAATCAATTCTAATGGTAAAAATAAACGTTCTGCTGGTTGATCTACTTTGGTACCAAAAATTAAATTAATCCCAAGTTTTTGAAAGAAAAAGTTATCCATGTAAGGATATAAAATTTCGCGATAGGTTTTTTCAATTGGTTTTATCGATTCTATTTTATGATCTTCAATTTGCTCATTCACTTTATCAATTACCATTGTAGTACAGTTTCTATCGATAAATTTATAAGTGTAAAACCTTTCGTCTGAATATAAAGACTGATTTAAGGAATCAAATAAGCTTTGTTTTTCGGTTTGTGAAAGTTTTATTTTTTGTTCGTAAACAGAACGTTGTTCTAATTGATAATTGTAATAAAAATTTGAAAAAGTATTTGTGCTAACAAAATATTGTAAATCTCCTTTAATAAATTTCAACATAAAATTTGGAGTTTCAAAATCGAAAGTTCCATAATTGAATACAATGTCTAGATTATTAGGAATGTCTTTAATTCTAATGGCTGTATGACCATAAAGTGAATAAGATTCGTTTCCAGTACCACAATTTAAAATGCTGATTTCGCTATTTTCTGAAAGAATAATATTTTGAGAAAACCCAGAAAAAGTTAAAAAAATTAGAATTAGCGTAAATAATTTTAATTTCATAATGTTTCAAACAAAGTTGTCCAAAGTTAAGTTTTTCCAAGCAATTACTTATCGGAAAATTCCAAAATCAACTTTTACTGAAAAGATATTTGAATAAAGTGCTGTACTTTGATTTCCTAAATCGGTTAAAGCATAATCTACTTGAATTCCTTTGTATTTAAATCCAACACCAAAATTAGGCTGAAAACTTAATTTATTAGAACCATCAATTTGTGTAATTTGTTGGAAATTACCAACTCCGCCGCGTAAGAAAATTAAATCAATATATCCGGCTTCAAACCCAACAGCAGGATCCACACTAACAATATTGGTCGAAATAATATCGTTTGTTTTTGCAAATTGCATGTTTAAATTTGCAGCACCTGTTATGCTGTAATCGTATCTTATGATATATTTTTTAGAAATTCCTAATTGTGCCTTAGGAAGCGTAACTTCTGAAGTTTCTGGTAACTCTTGATTTTCACCAGGAATTGCATCTCTAATTTCGTTGTACTTATCTTCGTTAATTGTCCAAGTATTGTAAGTTGTAGTAATGTCGCGTAACATTAAACCAAATTTCCAATCTTCTTCATCACTTATATATTGAATACCTAAATCGAAACCAAAACCCCAAGAGCTTGCAAAATCTCCAATAATTCGATGAATAATTTTAGCATTAATTCCGTAGTTTAAACCATCTATAGGTAAACTTCTCGCATAAGAAACCGTTAGACCATAGTCGGCAGTTGAAAATAACGAAATTCTATTGTAATCAATATTTCCTTGGCTGTCTATTAATTGTGTGGTGTCTAAAATGTCATCAACTCCAAAACGAATTAAAGAAATTCCAACAGCACTTCTGTCATCTATTGGCATACCAAAAGCGGCGTAATCATATTGCGCTATATTAGCAAAGTAATTTGCATGCATTAAGCCAAGTTGGTTATCTTCAAGATTTAATAATCCTGCAGGATTCCAATAACCCGAATTTACATCGCCTGTTTGAGCAGTAACAGTATTGCTCATACCTAAAGCGGCAGCATCTACCCCAATATTCATAAACTCATTAGAATATTTACGAACAGTTTGTGACCAATTATGTTGGCTTAAAAAAATTAAAAAGAGTAAAACAATTTTCTTCAAAAACAATATTTTTTACAAATATCAAATAAAAATCTTAATTACTAAACTTTAAAAGTGCTAACTTATTGTATTATCTTTGTTCAAAGTTTAAAATTAAAGATTATGTCAATAACCAAGTATATTCCAAATGGACTTACTTTACTTAATTTGTTATCAGGTCTTTTGGCCTTAGTAAGTGTTTTTAATGGATATTACGATCACGCTTTTTATTTTGTTTGTTTAGGAATATTCTTTGATTTTTGGGATGGTTTTGCAGCTAGAAAATTAAATGTATCGAGCGATTTAGGCCTTCAATTAGATTCTCTTGCCGATATGGTTACTAGTGGTGTTGTTCCCGGATTAATGATGTTTAAATTATTTGAATTCATTCAAGCGGAAACTCCTGAATACATGTTGACAGACGAAACTTTTTATATGGGATTTGTGCCTTATTTAGGTTTTTTAATTACACTTGCTTCTTGCTACCGATTGGCTAATTTTAATATAGATCCAAGACAAACAGATCATTTTATTGGATTACCAACTCCTGCAAATGCTTTGTTTGTTATGAGTATTCCTATGATTCAATATGCCGATCAATATCAATGGTTAACTAATTTATTGTATAATCCTTATGTATTATTAGTTATTACTTTAGTGAGTACTTATTTGTTGAATGCTGAAGTTGTTTTATTTTCTTTAAAAGTGAAAAATATTAATTGGAAAGAAAATAAGTTGCAAATTTCCTTTTTAATTTTTGCCGTATTGCTTTTAATTCTTTTTCAAGTAGTTGCTATTCCATTGATTATCTTATCATACATTGTAGTTTCTTTTTTTGTAAATAGATTAAAAGTTACTAATGCCTAAATATCCGGTAAAGAAAAAAACTTTTACGAAGTCTAAAACTAACAGAAAAACTAGTACAAGTTTTAGAATATTTATTTATTTGTTTGTTTTCTTTGTTATTACTGGTTTAGGAATTTTTACTTACGAATACGCCGATGGTTTATTGTTTTACCTAGGTTTTAAATCTAAAAATGAATATGGTTTAACTAAAGAAGAAAGACGTGTAAATGATATTCATATTTATGAAGTGTTAGATACTCATAAAGACTTTATGATAGGTTTTGATATTTCAGAATATCAAGAAAAAATTGAGTGGAGTGATTTGGGTAAAATTGAAGACACATTCGATTTAAATTTTGTTTTTGTTCGTGCAACTGCTGGAAATAATAAAGTTGATAAACGCTTTAAAGAAAATTGGATTGCATCGAAAGAAAAAGGAATTATTCGTGGCGCTTATCATTATTATCGTCCAAATGAAAATTCTATTCAACAAGCTAATAATTTTATTAAAACGGTAAAATTAGAAAAAGGCGATTTACCACCCGTTTTAGATATCGAAAAATTGCCACGAACACAATCTTTAGATAGTTTAAAAAAAGGATTAAGACGTTGGTTAATTAGAGTTGAGCAACATTATAAAATGAAGCCAATTATTTACTCAGGCGAGAGTTATTACACCGATTTTTTACGTAAAGAATTTTCAGAGTATCCCTTTTGGATTGCTAATTATAACTTTTGGAGAAAAAAGCCAGATGATCATTGGTTAATTTGGCAATTTACCGAAAAAGCTCAAGTAAATGGGATAAAAGGTTTAGTTGATGTTAATCTTTTTAATGGCGATTTTATAAAGTTAATAGAAAATACTAAAGATTAATTTTTTTTGTAATTTTGTTTAACAAAAATAGTTAAATAGATGAACAATATTAAATCTGTTTTTAGTGTTAAGGATCTTGAGAACCTTTCTGGAGTTAAAGCGCATACCATTAGAATTTGGGAAAAACGATACAATTTATTTTCTCCAATTCGTGATGACAATAATATTCGGTCTTATAATACCGATGATTTAAAAAAAATTTTAAATATTTCTTATTTAAATAATTTTGGATATAAAATATCCAAAATAGCTAAGCTCACCGAAAGTGAAATGGTAGCACTTACGCAGCAAATTTATTCAGAAAAAACTCAGGCTTCTTTCGCAATTTCAAATTTAAAGTTTGCAATGTTTAACTTTGATGCGAAACTTTTTCATTCAACTTATGACGAGTTAGAGAAATCTAAAAGTTTTGAAGAAATTTTCTACGATGTTTTTATTCCACTACTAGATGAAATTGGTTTTTTATGGCAAACAGAAACACTAAAGCCTGTTCATGAGCATTTTATAAGTTCGCTTATAAGACAAAAATTATTTTCAGAAATTGAAAAAGCTCAAAAAAATGTAAATTTTTCTAATGAAGAGGTTTATGTCTTATATCTTCCCATGCATGAAATTCATGAATTGGGTATTATGTTTGTAAATTATTTATTACTGCGAAAAAATAAACATGTAATATATTTGGGCGAAAGTGTTCCCATGGAAGATCTTCAAGAAGTTATAAAATATTACAATAAAATTACTTTTCTAAGCTACTTTACTGTCCAACCAGAAATTGATAATTTAGAAAGCTATTTGTTTGATTTTAAAAATTCAATATTAAAGAGAGAACAAGATAGATTTTATATTCTTGGTAAGCAAGTTTCCGATTATCACTCACAAATACCAGGTATCTATACTTTTTCAGGAATTCAAGCCATGTTAATGACACTGTAAATATTTTTTAATAAATTTAGTTTTGTTTAATTAAATTACTATATTTGTTAAACAAAAAAAATGAATGAAAAAGAAAATTGCTATAATAGGTTCTGGTTTTTCCTCCTTGGCTGCTGCCTCATATCTAGCCAAAGCGGGTCATTCCGTTACAGTTTTTGAAAAAAATGCAACTTTAGGAGGAAGAGCTAGACGACTTTCAAAAGAAGGTTTTCATTTCGATATGGGGCCCACTTGGTATTGGATGCCAGATGTGTTTGAAAAGTTTTTTTTAGACTTTAATAAAAAACCATCCGATTATTATCAGATAGAAAAGTTGTCTCCTGCTTACCAAGTTTATTTTGATAAAAATAGCTCTATTACAATTGAAGATGACTTAGAAAAAATTGTTGAAACTTTCGAAAAAATTGAAAAGGGAAGTGGAAAAAAATTAAAAAAGTTCATTCATACTGCAAGAGAAAATTATAAAATTGCAGTTGAAAAAATGGTTTACAAGCCTGGTGATTCAATTTTAGAATTAATAAGTTTAGAAACTGCTTTAAGAGTTAATCAGTTTTTTTCTACGATTAAGAAAGATGTTAGAAAAGAATTTAAAGATGAGCGTTTACGACAAATTCTAGAATTTCCTGTTTTATTTTTAGGCGCAAAACCATCAAATACACCATCGTTCTATAATTTTATGAATTATGCCGATTTTGGATTGGGAACTTGGCATCCTAAAAAAGGAATGTATTCGGTGGTAGAAGCTATGGTAACTTTAGCTCAAAGTTTAGATGTTAAATTTCAAACCAATGCTAATGTTACTAAAATTGTTGTTGAAAATAATAAGGCAAAAGGAATAGTAATTGATAATGAAGAGTTATTATTCGACATAATTTTAAGCGGTGCCGATTATCATTTTACAGAAACGTTGTTGGATAGTTCCTATAGAATGTATTCGGAAAAATACTGGGAAACAAAGACTTTTGCTCCTTCTTCTTTATTGTTTTATGTTGGTTTTGATAAAAAAATTGAGAATGTAGAACATCATACATTATTTTTTGATACCTCATTTGAAGAGCATGCAAAAGAAATCTACGACACTAAGCAATGGCCAAAAGAACCGCTTTTTTATGCTAGTTTTCCATCTAAAACAGATGCATATTTTGCTCCAAATGGAAAAGAAGCAGCTACTTTCTTAATTCCATTAGCTCCAGGTTTAGAAGATAATTTAGAATTACGTGAAAAGTATTTTGAAATAATAATTGACCGTTTAGAAAAATTAACAGGTCAAAGTTTAAAAAAATTCTCAAAATTTATTTTTTACTGGACAGTTAACCGTTCCTGGACCAGGTGTGCCTCCTTCAATTATCTCAGGAAAAATTGTAAGCGATAAAATTTTAAAATCTCTTTAACATGAAAGTACTTTTTGATAACGCCTCATTAGAATGTAGCAAAAAAATTACGAAGATGTATAGCACATCTTTTTCATTAGCAATTAAAATGTTAGCTCCTGAAATTCAAGATGATATTTACGCTATATACGGTTTTGTGCGTTGTGCAGATGAAATTGTAGATACATTTGAAGCTTATGAGCAAGAATTGCTTTTAGATGAATTTGAAGCAGAGTATGAAAAAGCATTGGAACGAAAAATTAGTTTAAATCCTGTTTTAAATGCTTTTCAAAAAGTCGTTCATCAATATGGGTTACAAGAACTAGTAAAACCATTTATGCATAGTATGCGAATGGATTTAACTAAAAAGGAGTATGCAACAATAGAAGAATATGAACAGTATATATATGGATCGGCTGATGTTGTTGGATTGATGTGTTTGAAAGTTTTTGTAAAAGGAGATGAAACTAAGTACGAAGAACTTAAAGAAAGTGCAATGCGATTGGGGTCTGCTTTTCAAAAAGTAAATTTTTTACGTGATTTGAAACATGATTATGAAAGTTTAGGTAGAGTTTACTTTCCTGGAATAGATTTCCAATCCCTAAGTAATGAAGACAAGTCTAAAATAATAAATGAAATAAATCAAGACTTTGAAGAAGCCTTTAAAGGTATTTTAAAATTACCTATTGAAGCTAAATTTGGGGTTTATACAGCTTATCGCTATTACAAAAGTTTAATGCAAAAAATTAGTAAAACACAACCCGATGAATTTTTAAGTAAGCGAATTCGTGTGTCAAATCCTTTAAAATTAGTAATTTTGGGTAAATCGTATTTACGTTATCAATTTAATATAAT
>JACXVH010000089.1 GCA_014763515.1 Flavobacteriaceae bacterium | reverse complement strand
TACTGGTTTAGAAGTGGTAATTAAACAAGGAAACAACTTTTTTGTTGAAGTGGAAGCCGATTCTAATTTACAAGATCACATTAAAACTGAAGTAGAAAACAATACTTTAAAAGTATATTGCGATCAAAACATTTACAAATCAAGTGCACGAAAAGTATATATCGAAATGCCTGTTGTACAAGCAATTTCAACTTCAAGTGGTGCAAGCTTAGAAAGTCAGAATACTATTGTTAGCGATATTTTAAAATTAGATTCTAGTAGCGGAAGCGATATGAAATTAACTATTAAATCGCAAAAATTAACTTGTGATAGCAGTAGCGGAAGCGAAATAAATGTTAGCGGCGAAGCAATTGATGTAACAACAAGTTCTTCAAGCGGAAGTTCAATAGATTTATCTAAGTTGGTTGCCGAAAATGTAAGTTCTGATTCATCTAGCGGAAGTTCTACAACCGTAAATGCAAAAAACAAACTCAATGCAAATGCATCAAGTGGTAGTTCTATTGATTATTTATCAAGTCCAAAAGAAGTTACTCTAGACGAAAATTCAGGTGGAAGTATTTCGAAACAATAAATTAAATAACTAATAATAGTATCAATCTGAACTATGTTCAACTTCTAAAAATCCCAAGAAATTGGGATTTTTTCTTTTTTATTGTTCAAAATATTTTTTTTGTGTAGGTTTGTTTATCACTTTGGAATAATTCTTGTAAAAGCTTAGAAAAACAAAACTAAAATGAAGAAAATTATCGTATTATTTGCTCTTGTTTTCGCAACATCAGTAACATTTGGACAAAAGAAAGAAAAAATAAAAGGATCAAAAATTGTAACCCATACAGTGACTGATCTTGAAAGTTTTGTCAATGTTGAAGTTGAAGATAACTTAGAAGTTTTTTTGGTTAAAGCTGATAAGCCTTCTTTAGAAATTGAAGCAGATGATAATTTACACGATGCCATAAACTTTTCTGTAGCAGGAAATACGCTGAGAATCTTTGCTTTAAAAGATGTAATAGGCGCAAAAAAATTCTCTATTCGTGTTAATTATACTGAAAATTTAAAATTAGTTGTTGCCAAAGGCGAAACAAGAGTTAATGCATTAAACGAACTTCAAGCCGAAAATGTTACTATTAAAAACTATGATAAATCTAAATCATTTTTAAATGTAAAATCGGAATATTTTACTCTAATCTTAAATGATAAAGCAGAAGCTGAATTAAATGTTAAAGCTCAAAATACAACTTTAGAATTAAGTAAAGATGCCGAATTAAAAGCATTAGTAGCTTCACCAGAAGTAAAAATTGATATGTATGAAAAAAGTGAAGCTAAAATTGAAGGCGACACAGAAAACCTTAAACTTCGTTTAGACAACAGCAGTACATTAGATGCTAAAAAATTTACAGCTAGAAATTTAGAAATAGCTGTTGAAGGTTATGCAAAAGCTGATGTAAATGTTGTAGAACAAGTCACTATTTCGGCTTCTGGTAAAAGCGAAATTAAATTGTATGGAGAACCAAAAATTACGATTACGAAATTCACAAATTCGACAACTTTATATAAAAAAGAATTCTAATTGAAATATGTTATTTACATAGTAACTCTTTTTATTTTTGAATTAGGTTTTACACAAACTAAAACTTTCCCTGATTATTTTTTGGGAACATATAAAGGTAAACTTGAAATTGTAAGCGCAAAAGGTAAAAAAGAAATCGATATGGAATTTCACTTTACTAAAACCGATACTATTGGCACCTACAAATATGTTTTAGTCTACAATAAGGAACCTAGAAATTATTTCTTAATTGAAAAAGATAAAACTACAGGAAATTATATAATCGACGAAAACAACGGAATTCTTTTACAAGCTTCAGTTTTTGACAACAGCATCTATTCTATGTTTGAAGTAAATGAAAGTCTAATTACAACCACTGAAAAATTCTACGATGATTACATGGATTTTGAAATAATGTTTACCAATACTTCAAAAGTAACAACTACAGGAAAAGGAACGGAAGAAATTCCTGAAGTAAAAGTCTATCCTATACTAGGAACACAAAAAGCTAGACTTTATAAAGAATGAAAAGATTAAGAATCTGAATTATCAGATTCCATAAAAAAACCAGCTTAAAAGCTGGTTTTTTTATTTTAAACTATAATCTATAATTACGTTTTTGAAGCCAAATAACGTTCCGCATCTAAAGCTGCCATACAACCTGTCCCAGCAGCAGTAATTGCCTGACGATACACATGGTCTGCTGCATCTCCGCCAACAAATACACCTGGAACATTTGTTTTTGCAGTTCCAGGAACATTTATAATGTATCCTGTTTCATCTAAATCTAGATAATCTGCAAAAATATCAGTATTTGGTTTATGTCCAATTGCAACAAAAAAACCAGTAGCAGGAATTTCAGTAGTTTCTCCAGTTGCTCTATTTCTAGCTCTAACAGTAGTTACCACTTGCCCATCACCTATTATCTCATCAGTTTCAGTATGCATTAAAATTTCAATATTAGGAGTCTTACGCACACGTTCTTCCATAATTTTAGATGCTCTAAATTTATCGCTTCTTACTAACATTGTAACTTTTTTACAAATCTGAGATAAATAATGAGCTTCTTCACATGCACTATCTCCTGCTCCAACAATTACTACTTCTTGATTTTTGTAGAAAAATCCATCACAAACTGCACACGCTGAAACTCCTCCGCCTAATTTTAAGTAATGTTGTTCAGATTCTAATCCTAAATATTTTGCAGAAGCCCCTGTTGAAATAATTACAGTATCGGCATGTATTTCAATAGTTTCGTTTATCCAAACCTTGTGAACTTCACCCGAAAAATCAACTTTAGTAGCCCATCCATCACGAATATCAGTTCCAAATCGTTGTGCTTGCGCTTGTAATTGCACCATCATTTCAGGCCCAGTAATTCCGTCAGGATATCCAGGAAAATTCTCTACTTCGTTTGTAGTTGTCAATTGTCCACCTGGTTGTTGACCTTGGTATAAAATTGGATTCATATTTGCTCTAGCCGCATAAATTGCAGCCGTATAACCAGCAGGACCAGAGCCTATTATTAAACATTTTACTCTTTCTGTTGCGTTTGACATAATTCTTAATTATTTATAAAAAGCAAATTTAAGTGTTTAAAGTATTATTTGTCTTAATTTTTTATTAGAATTTACTATTGAAAAATAATTCAAATTTATTATCCAAAATATTTTGAATACCGAAAAATACCTTTATATTTGCACTCTCATTTTCGGGGTGTAGCGTAGCCCGGTCATCGCGCCTGGTTTGGGACCAGGAGGTCGCAGGTTCGAATCCTGCCACCCCGACAAAATAAAGCCAATAGTCATTGATTATTGGCTTTATTATTTTACATTTAGAGAAAATGAAATTTTAGAGTGAGCGTAAATAAAAAAAACTTTCTCTACAAACAGAAAGGTTTTTTTGTACAATCTTTTGATACTATATCAATTTACCACAAAAAAGATTTTGCTTTCAGTATTAATTAGTACTTTTGTTTACTAAATTTATTCAATACATAACTATGCTAATTATCGGTATCGCTGGAGGAACAGGAAGTGGAAAAACTACTGTAGTTCATCAAATTATGAATGAACTTCCTGCCGCTGAAGTGGGAATTATTTCTCAGGATTCTTATTATAAAGAAACGCATCACCTTTCTTACGAAGAAAGAACTAAAATTAATTTTGATCATCCTAGAGCAATTGATTTCGAATTATTAGTACAACACTTAAAAGAACTTAAAGCTGGAAATGTTATCGAACAGCCCATTTATTCTTTTGTTACACATGATAGAACTGACGATACAATAGTTACACATCCAAGAACAGTAATGATTGTAGAAGGAATCTTAATATTTACTAATCCTGAGTTAAGAGATATGTTCGACATTAAAGTGTTTGTACATGCTGATTCTGATGAAAGATTAATCCGAAGATTAAAACGTGATATTGCTGAGCGTGGAAGAGATATGGAAGAAGTTTTAAATCGTTATCAAAACACCTTAAAACCAATGCACGAGCAATTTATTGAACCTACAAAAGCTTACGCAGATATTATTATACCAAACGATAAATACAACACTGTTGCTATTGATGTAGTAAGAGCTGTTATTAAACAACGTATTCGATAATTGAAAAAAATTAAAGACATAATTAACCGTTATCCTTTTCTTAAATACTTAGGAAACAGATATGTTATTGTGCTTTTGTTTTTTTTATTGTGGATGCTTTTTTTAGACAATTACTCTTATCTTGAACATCGCGTTTTAAATAAAGAAATCGATGAATTAGAAGACAATATCGATTACTATAAATCTGAAATCTATCAAGATAGCGTTAGAATTAAAAAACTTAAAAATCCAGATCAGATTGAAAAATATGCTCGCGAACAATATTATATGAAACGAGAAAACGAAGACGTTTATATAATTGAAAAAGAAGGCGAAGAGCAAGTAGAACAAACAAAATTTTAATTGAAATTTTATAATCCATTTAAAAATGGCAAACGATAAACTATTTACCGAATTCGAAAAAGTTTCATCGAAAGAATGGAAACAGAAAATTCAAGTCGAACTTAAAGGTGCCGATTATAATGAAACCTTAGTTTGGGAAAGCTTAGAAGGAATAAAAGTAAAACCTTTTTATGGAAGCGATGAGTTTGAAAAAAAATATACATATTCAACTCCAAATAATCCTTTCAAAATTGGACAAAAAATATTCGTTCAAGAAGAAAAATTATCAGTAAAAAAAGCTGGCGAGTTTATTCAAAAAGGAGCTGATGTGGTTTATTTCACAATTCCTAATGATGAAAAAAATATTGAAGAACTTATTGAGTTTACCAAAACCAAAGCAGCTTTTTTTTATTTGCCTTTCCTTTCAAATGATTTCGTTTCTAAATTTAATACTATTGAAAATGGTAATCTTTTAATAGATCCTATTGGTCAATTAGTTTTAGATGGAAATTGGTTTACCAATTTAGAAACCGATTTCCATGCATTGAACCAATTCAATAACAACTTAAAATCATCTTTTTTAAGTGTAAAATCTGAAATATATCAAAATGCTGGCGCTAATATGGTACAACAATTGGCGTATACTTTAGCACATGTAAATGAGTATTTCAACAGAATTGAAAATATTCAGCAAAAAATAACAATTGAAGTGGCTGTTGGTTCCAACTACTTTTTTGAAATTGCCAAATTAAAAGCTCTTCGACTACTTATAGAAACCTTAGCAAACGAATACAATTTCACCGCTGGTTTTCAAATTATTGCAACTCCAACAAAAAGAAATAAAACACTTTACGATTACAATGTAAACATGTTGCGCACCACTACCGAATGTATGAGTGCTATTTTAGGTGGAGCTGACATTGTGATTAATAATAATTACGATGCTATTTATCATAAAGAAAATGAATTTGGCAATCGCATTGCTCGTAATCAACTTTTAGTATTAAAGAACGAAAGTTATTTCGATAAGGTAAACAATGCAACAGATGGCGCTTATTATATTGAAACGTTAACAGAGCAATTAGCTGAAAAAACTTTAGAATTATTCAAAGATATTGAAGCTAATGGCGGATTCATTACTCAATTAATTGAGGGAACAATTCAACGAAAAATCAACCAAAGCGCACAAAAGGAACAAGAACTTTTTGATTCTGGGAAAGAAGTTTTATTGGGAACTAACAAGTATCCAAATAAAAACGACCAAATGAAAAACGACTTGGAATTGTATCCGTTTGTGAAACAAAATCCAAGAAAAACGCTTATCACTCCAGTTATTGAGAGAAGATTAGCCGAAAAATTAGAACAAGAACGTTTATCTCAAAACCAACGTATTCTGAAGAAGATATTCAAAATTTAGAACACATTGGTTTTGCAGCAGGTTTTGCACCAAATCTTCGCGGACCGTATGCAACAATGTACGTTCGCCGTCCATGGACTATTCGTCAATATGCTGGGTTTTCAACAGCCGAAGAAAGTAATGCTTTTTACAGAAGAAACTTAGCAGCCGGACAAAAAGGTTTGTCTGTTGCCTTCGATTTAGCAACACACCGTGGTTACGATTCTGACCATGAACGTGTTGTGGGTGATGTTGGAAAAGCAGGAGTTGCTATCGACTCGGTGGAAGATATGAAAGTACTTTTCGACCAAATTCCATTAGGTGAAATGTCGGTTTCTATGACCATGAACGGTGCCGTTTTACCAATTATGGCATTTTACATCGTAGCTGCTGAAGAACAAGGTGTAGCTCCTAACCTATTATCAGGAACGATACAGAATGATATTTTGAAGGAATTTATGGTGCGTAACACTTATATTTATCCACCAACGCCTTCCATGAAAATCATTGCCGATATTTTCGAATATACGAGTAAAAATATGCCGAAGTTCAACTCGATTTCGATTTCGGGTTACCACATGCAAGAAGCGGGTGCTACTGCCGATATTGAGTTGGCGTATACGTTAGCTGATGGTTTGGAATACATTCGTACAGGAATTGCTGCAGGAATGGATATTGACACTTTCGCT
>JACXVH010000088.1 GCA_014763515.1 Flavobacteriaceae bacterium | reverse complement strand
ACATTAACTTCTATTCAATTTTTGAATAAATTTGTATTTAATAGAAATATAAACAATTTAAAAATAAATCTCGTTTAATAATGCACAACGGGTTATAATTTATTAAATTGCTACTTTCATTTGTTTTAGATTATTTTTTGTAGAAATGACATGTAAAAAATAACCCATACCTAACAAAAAAATTACTCTGTCATTTCTACTTTTTAAAAGTAGCTTCATCTTTTAAAATAAACAATACGTAAAAACATCTATTTTTATACGGAGAAACACCTATTTTTTGCCTTCTTTTTAAATTTTACACTCTAGGACTCACTTTTAACTCATTAAAAATCATAAATTTTCGATGCTTTTTTTTGCTATTTTTGATAGACAAACCAACTAAAACTATTTATTATGTTATTTAATCCTATCGCTGTTGTTGTAGCGGCACTTTCTACTTTCGTAGTAGGCTTTATTTGGTACAACCCAAAAGTTTTTGGAACTATCTGGATGCAAGAATCTGGTATGACGGAAGAAAAAGCAAAAAAAGGTAATATGTTAAAAATTTTCGGACTTACTTTTATTTATTCTTTACTAATTGCTTTTGTAGTTGCTCCAATGGTAATTCACCAGATGGGAGCATTAGCAATGATTGGAGGTCCAAATAAATTATCTGAAGCATTACCTTCATACTCTTCGTTTATGGACGACTACGAAGATGCTTTTCGAACATTTAAACATGGTGCTTTACACGGATTTATGACTGGATTACTTTTTGTGTTACCAATTATAGCTATCAATGGTTTATTTGAACAAAAATCTTGGAAATATATGCTCGTAACTGGTGGTTATTGGGTAGTCTCTTTAACTATTATGGGAGCCATTATTTGCGGATGGAAATAAAAATATGTTAGTTTTTTAACATTTAATTATACTCTAATCGTCTTACTTTTGTGTGAGACGATTATTTTTTTACCCTTGGAAAACATTTCTTTTAAAATTTATAAATCTACTACTGAGCTTCCTGAAAACTGGGATTATGTATCGCATGATAACCATTTTTTACAAACTCCTTATTTAAGTGTTTTAGAAAAATCGGCTCCTGTTAATATGGAGTGTTTTTTTATTGGTATTTTCGAAAACAACGAATTAATAGGAACTTCACTGGCTCAATATCTCGATTTAAATAAATTAGAATCTTTCGGAGAACGAGATAATTGTTTCAAAACAAAAATTAGAAATTTTGTTTTTAGAAATTTTGCCTCACACGTTTTGTTTATAGGTAATAATATGATAACTGGTCAAAACGGTTATACATTTATAAAACCTATCGACTTTAAGTATGTAAGCAATGTTATGATGCAATGTTCAACAGCACTAATTCAATATTTTAAAGAAAAGAAAATTACCATTCACATTGTAAGTTTTAAAGATTTTTACACAGAATGTTCTGTAGAATTAAAAAAATATGATTTTGGTTCTTTGTACGAATTTTCGGCACAACCTAATATGATTTTTTATTTGAATAAAAATTGGAAAACTAAAGAAGATTACATTCAAACTTTTTCAAAAAAATACAGAGATCAATATAAAAGAGCACATAAAAAAATTGAAGGCATTGACGTTAGAGAATTATCTTATGACGATGTGGTAAAATATGAACCCAATATTTATAACTTATATTATTATGTTGCTAAAAATGCGCCTTTCAATACTTTTTTCTTAGATAAACATCATTTTTCTGTCTTTAAAAAACAATGCGGCAATAGATTTAGAATTTGCGGCTATTTTTTAAATGAAAAATTAGTTGGTTTTCATACTATTCTTTTAAACGGAGAAACCTTAGAAACTTACTTTTTAGGTTACGACGAAACCATTCAAAAAGAAAGCATGCTTTATTTAAACATGCTTTATAATATGACCGAATTTGGTATTGAAAATGGTTTTAAAAAAATTATATTTGGAAGGACTGCTTTAGAAATTAAAAGTTCTATTGGAGCCGAACCTGTAAACATGTCGGGATTTATTTTACATACCAATAAATGGGTAAATAAACTTATGGATAAAATTTTTCCTAAACTTGAACCCGAAGTACACTGGCAACCAAGACATCCATTTAAATAATATGTTTATTCGTTAATTCGATTTTAATAGCCCAGATAGAAGCGACATCTTTTTATTTTGTCTTATCGAGCGAAGTCGAGATAAAAAATAAAAAATATAGCGTATAGCTGGAAATAGCTTCTAATTAAAATCTTCGATTTCCATTTGTACATTTTCCCAATCTTCCATTAATTGTTCTAAATCTTTTTTCTTTTTCTCATATGCTGTAAAGAAATTAGTATCTTCAATTAATTTCTCATAATTTTTAGCTAAATTTTCATCGTCTTTTTGAATCGCTTTTTCTAATTCATTTATTTGACTTTCTATTTTACTAAGCTTGTTTTGAAGTGATTTTTGCTTTTTTTGATCTTCGTAACTTAAACTTTTAGTTTCTTTTGTTTCGCTTCTCGATGCTGTTCGAAGTGACAAATCATCTTTCTTTTCAATTTCTCGCATATTTTGAGCGTTACGTTGTTCTAGAAAGAAATTTATATCGCCTAAATATTCTTTAATTTTTTGATCTTTAAACTCATAAATTGTATTTGCTAAACCTTGTAAGAAATCACGATCGTGAGAAACTAATAACAATGTTCCTTCAAAATTTTGTAATGCTGCTTTTAACACATTTTTAGATTTAATATCTAGGTGATTTGTTGGTTCGTCCATTAATAAAACATTAATAGGCTGTAACAACAATCTACATAAAGCTAATCTATTTCGCTCGCCACCAGATAATACTTTAACTTTCTTTTCAACATCATCGCCTCTAAATAAAAAAGCACCTAACATATCACGCACTTTTGATCGATTACTATCGGTAGCAGCTTCAATCATAGTGTCTAATAACGTTTTTTCTCCATCTAAATATTCTGCTTGATTTTGAGCAAAATATCCTAATTGAACATTATGTCCTAATTTTATTTCACCATCATATTCAAATTCATTCATTATTGCTTTTGCAAACGTAGATTTTCCTTGACCATTTTGTCCTACAAAGGCAATTTTACTTCCGCGTTCCACAAGAATAGAAATATCACTTAATACTTTTTTGTCTCCATAATGTTTAGAAACATGCTCTGCTTCTACAACAACTCTACCTGGCGTAACTGAAACCGGGAAAGATATATTCATTACCGAATTATCGTCTTCATCAACTTCAATGCGTTCTACTTTATCTAATCTTTTAATTAAAGATTGAGCCATTGCTGCTTTTGAAGCTTTGTATCGAAAACGCTCAATTAACTTTTCAGTTTCTTCAATTTTCTTTTGCTGATTTTTTTGGGTTGCCAATTGTTTTTCTCGAAGTTCTTCTCTTAAAACTAAATATTGTGAATAAGGTTTACTAAAATCGTAAATTTTACCTAATGATATTTCGATTGTACGATTTGTAACATTGTCTAGAAACATTTTATCGTGAGAAACAATAACTACAACTCCAGGAAAGCCTTTTAAGAAGTTTTCTAGCCAAATGATACTTTCTATATCTAAATGGTTCGTTGGCTCATCTAGAAGTAAAATATCGTTGCTTTGCAATAACAATTTCGCTAATTCGATACGCATACGCCATCCGCCCGAAAAAGACTCTGTAGGATTATTAAATTCTTCGCGTTTAAAACCAAGCCCTAATAAAATTTTCTCGGTATCGCCTACATAATTATAACCACCTAATATTTCATATTGATGTGTAACTTCACTTAATTCATCAATTAAATCATGATAACTTTCACTTTCATAATCAGTCCTATTTGCTAGTTGGTGATTAATTTCATCAATTCTAAACTCTGCACGTTTAATTTCTTCGAAAGCCTGATAAGCTTCTTCTAAAACAGTTCGTCCTTGTTCAAAATCGATATCTTGTCTTAAAAAACCAAGTTTAATCTCTTTTTCTGTAGCAATAACTCCGGAATCAGGTTGAATATCTCCTGCCAAAATTTTTAACATTGTCGATTTACCCGCTCCATTTTTCCCAACTAGACCTACTCTATCTCCAGCACCAAGTCTAAAAGTTACTTCATCAAATAAATATGTTCCACCAAAAGAAACCGATAAGTTATGTATATTAAGCATATTTTGTTACAATTGTTACACATATCAAACTATCCTGTAGTATCTTTGTGTAAATATTTTTGCAAATGTTAAAAAAAGGAACGAAACTCAATAGCATTTTAACAGGAAGTTGTCCAAAATGTCAAGAAGAAAGCATGTATGAAGACAATAATCCATATCATTTAAGTAAAATTTACAAAATGCATGAAACTTGTAGCCATTGTCATACAAGATACAAAATTGAACCATCATTTTTTTATGGTGCTATGTATGTGAGCTACGGAATAGGTGTTGCACTTGGAATTGCAGCGTTTATTATTTCTTATGTTTTTATTGGAACAAGTTTAAAAACTGCCTTTATTTCTATAATTGCCACTTTAATTTTATTGTTTCCAATAATGATGCGAATATCTAGAAATGTTTGGATTAACTTTTTTGTAAGTTATGACAAAAATTGGAAAGAACACTTAAAAGAAAAAAAGAGCTAAAGTTTAGCTCTTTTTTTATAATATCTTATAATATTTATTTCATCATCAAGAGGCTTTCCTTGTTCTAAAAATTCAAAAAGATTTATTGCTAAATACGGCGCCAGCATAACTCCTCTTGTTCCAAGTCCATTTAAAACATGTAAACATTTGTGTTCATAGTGAGTTCCTACCAAAGGACGTCTATCATTAACTGTTGGTCTAACTCCTGCCAAATGTTCAATAATTTCAAAATCAGAATGTATCACTTCTCTCAATTTTTCTACTAATTCTTCTCTACCCGCATCAGTAGGAATATTAGATTTATCTTTCCAATCATATGTTGCACCTACTTTATAAATATCATTCCCAATAGGCAACACAAAAATACTTGACTTAATAATTTTATCAAGTTTTAAGTTAGGCGCTTTAATATGTAACAATTCACCCTTTGTTCCATCTAAAGGTAGGTCATTAAAAAAAGGGTTTTTATGCAAACCAAAACCTTCTGCAAAGACTACTTGTTTTGTTCTTATTGCATTATATTGTACATAATCTTCTTCAATAATAAGATTGTTATAATCGAAAGTTTCTGATGAGAAACTATCTATATTTTCTAAAAATTTCTGATAGGAATTTACTAAGGTTTTAATATCTAAATAACCTGAAGAAAAAACTTCTCCAAAACCAAATGGAGCACTAATAGATTCATAAGAATCATAATTAATATTCGAATTTAAAAATGGAGAAAGTGAAGGTTTATCACATGCCACAAACCAATTATTTTGTTCTTCAATTGAAGCAAACTTTCGAAATAATTGCATTGGAAAATCAAACTTAACGTTAAGTTTCGCTTCCAATTTAGGATAGATTTTTTGACACAAGTCTACTTGCTCTTGAGCTTTCCAAATCTCAGTAAAACGTTTTAAAACAACTGGATTATACATTCCTCCAGCAACAGTAGAAGAAGGTTGAGATTGATTATCAAAAACAAAAATCTTTTTACCTGCCTCTAAAGCAATATTAGCGAAACTAACTCCAGCTAAACCACTTCCAACAATTATAAAATCTATCATAGTACAAAAATAAAAAACTCTCATCTGTTAGATGAGAGTTTTGCAATAAATTGGAGAAAAATTTATATTAATAGTTCCACATATCTTGTTCGAAGTCGCGGATCTTTTCTTTTACTCGCTCAGATTCTAATAACTGCATTTGAGCGTTTTCTTTTAAATAATCTTTGATTTGTCTATCTGCATAAACGTTTTCTTCTTGGTAAATTACCGCACGGGAAATAAACCCAAAATAACTCAACCATTTCATCAGTATCAGGATTGTCTTTATAAATTTGTACGTCTGGTACAACAGGACAGATACCTAACATTCTATATTTTAGTTCACCTTGTCTTTTATCGAAATACCAATAACCAACTACTTTGTAAGCTTTAACTAAATCAGCTTCAATTTCAGTCTTTACAATATATTGTTCATCGATTTTTTTCTCACCAGCCACATAAGCTTCATAATCCTCATTCATTTGCTCTCTACCACCATCAGTAGTATCAATTGCAAATAAAGATTGTTGAATTTCTTTTAATGTTTTTTTAGTTGTAAAATAGCTATCACTATATACTTCAGTTAAAACACTATCTTGAATAGCTCTTTTAAGCACATCATAAAGAGGCTTTCTATCTGGCCCAAGATCTTTTTCTACAGGATAATAAAGTGGAAAGTTTACTCTTTCATCTAAGTCGATGATTTCCCAAACTCTTTTCCCCATTAATATGTCTCTATCCATTACATAACCGTAAGGTAAAGGCATATCATTTTCAGCAACTAATTCTGCTTCTGTTTTTTTCCCAATTTGATCGGGAGTTTTTGCATTTAAAAGATTAGATTGTGCAAAGGCAAAAGTTGAACTTAAACCTAATGCTACTACTAATATAAATTTTCTCCAATTCATTTTTTTAATCTTTAAATATTCTAATCTTAAATAAGTTTATTATAAAATTTCAAATGTACAAGGTGATACTTTTTTAGCAACCTGATTGATACCTTGATATTTTACTTTAATGTCAGATATAACCACTACATCACCTTTCATTGCAGCAGAAACTTGAGAATTCTCTAAACTTGATTTAGGTCCTTTTGCAGCATCTTCACCACGGATTTTACCAGTTGGAGAAGGAATACCTTTAATACGGAATACTTTTTTATCTGTAACGTTTCCAGTTGGTAATTTACCAGTTACATTAATTGTAACTTCAGTTCCAGAACCTGGGTTCATGATATATTTACCACCACCAACTTTCTTTAAACCTTGACCTTGTGCGTTAACATCAGAATCAGGGATACCAGCAAATGAAATTGTCATTGGGTTATCAACACCACGATAAACAACATTCATCTTGTCAGCAGAAACAGTAGCTGTCTTAGGACGAGGAACTACAACGTATTTACCGTCAAAAGGGATTGAAACTGGCTCATTATCTTCCATGAAAGTAAAAGTACCTTTAACAGGGTGCTCTCCAATACCACCAGCAGTAGTTGAAATTACTGCTTGTCCATTTTCAATTTTACCAGGACCATTAAAAGCAGTTGGAACTGTATTAGCATCATATTTACCTAATACAACTTTACCTGTGACTTTTTCTCCTTCAAAGAAAACATTCTTATCTAAAGCAACAATAGCTTGAAAGTTTTTCATTGAAGCAGCCTCTTTATATGATGCACCTAAGAAAATATTATAAGATTCGTTTTCTAATGATTTAATATCATTTTGCATTGCAGTTAATTTAGCAACAGATGCAATAGCTGGGAAACCTTTATAGTGATAATCTAAATATTTCTTGATAACACCTTCACCGTCTTTAACATCTCCTAAGTCAAATAACTTATCAATTTTTAAAACTAAAGGTTGGTATTTAGCATCTTTTCCAAATAAATTTTTCAAAGAAGTTTTGTAAGCTTCAATTTTAGCAACGATTTCTTTACCTCTTGGAGAATAACCATCACCTTGAAACCATTTTTCATCGATATTACTTTTGTCCATCGCTTCATAAGGTAATACACCTTTTTCGTCTGGTTCAAAATCAACTAAGATATCTTTCTTTTTAACATCTTCGATGAAATCATATAATTCTTTTGACTGCTTAGCTACATCTTTAGACATTGCAAAAGACTGCTTAAAGTTAGGGCTTTCACCTGCTTTTTGTTCTAATAAAGTAGCTAATTTTGAATTTTGATCAGTTTGAGAAGTATTTACACCAGCAAACTTTTCATTCATTAAACCGAAAGCAGATAATACTTCTTTCGACATATTTAAAGCTAGCATTGCGATGAAAACCAAGTACATTAGGTTAATCATCTTCTGTCTAGGGGTTAATTTTCCTCCTGCCATTTCTTAAAATTGTTTAAATTTAAATTAATAAAAATTGAATAATAAAGTGATAAAATAAATTATCCTCTGTTACTCATAGCAGAAAGCATTCCTCCGTATACTGCATTTAATGAAGCAATATTTGAAGTCATTGATTGCATTTGCTCTTTTAATTTAGCAGCATTTTCAGCGATTTCAGCATTAGCCTGAGCATTTTTCTCAGCACCAACTAATTGCGCTTGATATAAACTGTTTAAAGATTTTAAGTTATCAGCAGCCGCTACCATTTCTTGAGCATATTGTTTTTGAGAAGCAATAGCATCAACAGTTGGAGCGATATTTTTTGCAGCACCTTCAAAGTTTTTAATACTGTTTCCTAAACTAGCCATTAACTCACCGTCAATTTTAGCTTCTTTTAACATGTTGTCTAATTTTTGAGATAATAAACCTTGAGCATCTTCTGGTTTCTCAGCTTTTTTATCTTTTGGCTTAGCTTCACCACCTGCTAATTCAGGGTAAACTAAAGACCAGTCTAATTCTTTTTCTGGAGCTTCAAACGCCGACAATCCGAAGATGAAAGCCTCTGTTAATAATCCGACGATAAGCATTGGTCCTGCACCTGGCCAGTGCATTAATTTGAACAATGCTCCTACAATTACTACCGCCGCACCCATTCCATAAAGGAAATTCATTACTTTTTTACTTAAAATTGCCATAATAAATAAATTTTAGTTAGTTAAGTTAAATATAAATTAATTGGTTAAATACTATTTTGGTCTAGTTCCAGTTGCTGCTGTTCCCATGTAATCTTGAACAGTTCTGAAACCAATGTAACTTCTTGCTGAATCTGCATACTCGAAATCTCGCGTTCCTACTTGTAAAAAGTAACCTACATCTTTCCAAGAACCACCTCTAACCACTTTTCTTTGGTTTTTACGATCTGGAACATTTGGATTCATTGTAGAAACAAATTCATATGAAGAAGGACTGTAAGCTGACTGAGTCCACTCAGAAACATTACCTGCCATATTGTATAAGTTGTAATCATTAGGCTCATAAGATCTAGCTTCTACAGTATATAAAGCACCATCAGCAGCATAATCCCCTCTATTTGGTTTAAAGTTAGCCATAAAACAACCTCTATCATTTTTAGCATAAGGACCTCCCCAAGGGAATGTTGCAGATTCAATACCACCTCTTGCAGCATATTCCCATTCAGCCTCAGTTGGTAAACGGAATGAATTTACTTGATCTCTACCTTTTTTCTTTTTAATATATGAGTTTTTGTATAGTGTTCTCCAAGCACAAAAAGCTTTTGCTTGATTCCAACTCACACCAACCACTGGATACGCATCATAAGCAGCATGCCAAAAATAATCATTATGCATTGGCTCATTATATGAATACGCAAAGTCTTTAATCCAAACTGTTGTATCAGGATATATTTCAATTGGAAGATTATCATCATATAGACCTTTTCTTCCTTTTTTCTTAACTGCTTTATTCCAATCTACTTCTCTGTATCTAAATTGTAATTTTGACACATCCATAGTCTTTAACCCATTATATGACTCAGATTCTGGCAAATACATTGAATCCATTACCTCAACATAATATTCGTCGGGATATTTTTGAGGATCATCGATCAATTTCATTTTACGATTCAATTTTCTTCCTGCGTACATGTCATCATCTGTACCTACACTGTAATAGTTTTCATACATATATTTGTCGTACGGAGACATTTCTTCAACGTTTGCATCAGCGAAAGCATAATCACCAATACTTCCTCCATCTTTACCTCCACGACCTCCTTCAGCGGGTTTTTGACCTACCTCATCAGCAAGAATGGCCAATCTTGTTCTAATAATTGAGTCTTTTACCCAATTAACAAATTGACGATACTCAGCATTTGTAATTTCGGTCTCATCCATGTAAAATGAACGAACCGTTACTGTTTTCGTAGGAGCATCTTGAATGTTCGCTAAATCATCATCTGATTTACCCATAATAAAAGCACCTCCTGGAACCAAAGTCATTCCATAAGGTTTTTCAGGATACCATTTTCTACTTTTAGCACCCACAAGTTCACCTCTATCGCCCTTACTACAGCTAACTAATAATGACAAAATTGCCGAAAATGCAACTAACTTCTTCATATAAAATTTGGGTTAAATGTATTTTACTTTTTAAGGGCGTAAACCTATTCAATAATTTTGAGAAAAACAATTTTTTTTCAAAAAAACCTTAAAAAAATCTTAAAAACCTTTTTGATATAACAAATAGACTCTTAAAAGATATCTTTTACAATAAGTTACGCCTTTGCGCTTTCCACCATCTTTCAGGCATTTCTTGCTCACATGCCGCTAAATAATCGTCATGAGTGCAAGGTAATAACGTATTTCTTTTTATTTTATTATTATTGTTTGTTAAAAATGGTATTTCAATCCACCATCTTCCTGTTTTATTACTCTTATAAAAGATTAACTCTTCTTCTTCTATCAGAACAATATACTTTAAAAAGTTTTCTTTTCCTCCAAAAGGATATTCATTTGACCTAAAATAATAGCCTTCTAAAAAATACCAAATTATCTGGGAAGCCAAAGATACTTCTTTTATTGAATTGTGAAAGTTAAAAATACCGAAACTTGAAACTTTATCACTTATTCCAGTATATCTTGCCAAAGCACATATTTCTTTACCAGAAAATCCATTTGGATTAAACGTTTGAAAATTACCAGAATGTGAAGACTCAACAGACATTAAATCAAAAGTAACCAAATTCGCGTCTCTTAAGACAGGTTCTGCAATTGCTAAATTATTTGATACTTCACCTAATCTGTATGCTTCAAAAAACAATTTTTCAATTAAATCGATCTCTTCCTGAGAATTAAAATAGGTTTGATAACCTAAATTAGCAAAATTGAATAAATTATTAGGTTCTTCAACTACTATACTTGACAAATAAGAATTAAAAGGCAATCCGTTTTCTTTAGCAAAGTCGAACTTACTATCTACTGAAACCAAATTAACCATTTGATCTAAATTATCGTATGCGCGATACATTGGGTAAGTTAAATCTTGAGTACCGCCTACAATAATTGGAAAAATATTTTTTCTATGTAATTCTTCACAAATAGACTTTACCAAAAAATAAGTATCCTCCAAAGAAGCTCCAGCTTCAATTGTCCCTAAATCGGCTAAAGAAAATTTCCAATTCCCTGGATAAAGAGCATAAAAATATTTTCTAAAGTCATTAAAACTATTTGTATCGTTTTCTAATTCTGCACCTCTGTATTCATTAACAGTGATTAAAGCAATAGAGGTATTATCTAAATTAGGAAACTCATCACAAGTATGCAAAGCAATTTTTTTTCCGATTGTTTGAGAAGACAAACTGCTTACAAATTCATTTGCTGGTGCTTTTTTATCAATTAATTCTTTCACTTGCTCTAATGTTAATTTCTCTGCATCAACATCTTTACTTAACTCAATCTTAGTTTTACCTTTTAATATTACTGATCTTCCCCATCGTGCTTTTTCAACACGAATTCCTTCTTCTTCCCAATTGTGAATTAATTTATCTTGTTCTTTTTGTAACTTATCTTCAATTAGCTCTTTTACATCAGCTTGGGATAAATTATCAAAATCATATTTCTTATTTACATTGATAAACATTCCATTCCATTTAATAAACGGACCAAAACGCCCAACACCTTTTTGTACAGGCAAACCTTCATGTGTTGCAATAGGTGCATCAGCTTGCTGTTTCTCTTTTATAAGTTCAATTGCCCTTTCAATTGAAACATCAAGTGGCTCTTCTCCTTTTGGCAATGAAATAAAAGTTTTTCCAAAACGAACATAAGGTCCGAAACGACCATTATTTACTTCTACTTCTTCTCCTTCATAGTTACCCAAAGACTTTGGCAACATAAACAAAGAAAGCGCTTCATCTAAAGTAATTGTTGAAATATTTTGTTCTGGTAATAAACTGGCAAACTGCTTTTCTTCATCATCAATACTACCAATTTGAGCCATTGGTCCAAACTTACCCAAACGAACAGAAACTTGTTTTCCTGTTTCAGGATGATTTCCTAAAATACGTTCTCCAGTCTCTCTATCAGCATTTTTTTCAACATCAACTACATTTGGATGGAAGTGCTTGTAAAAATCTTTCATCATTTTTACCCAATCTTCCTTACCTTCCGCAATTTCGTCGAAATCTTGTTCAACTTTAGCCGTAAAATTGTAATCTAAAATTGTTTCGAAATTTGAAACTAAGAAATCATTTACAATCATTCCAATATCTGTTGGAACCAATTTTCCTTTATCGGAACCCGTCGTTTCTTTTAAAACAACTGATTTAATATCTGAACCTTGTAATGTAATTTGGTTGTATTTACGCTCCACACCTTCACTTGCTCCTTTTTCAACATAATTACGTGCAATAATAGTTGAAATAGTTGGTGCATAAGTTGACGGACGACCAATCCCCAATTCTTCTAATTTTTTAACTAAAGAAGCTTCAGTATAACGACTTGGCGGACGAGAAAAACGTTCTGTTGCTACAATATTAGAATTTGAAAGCTTTTCACCTACTCTCATTTGAGGCAACATTCCTTCTTGTTCTTCTTCATCGTCATCGTGACCTTCTAAATACACTTTTAAGAAACCTTCAAACTTAATTACTTCACCAGTTGCAGCAAAAAGTTCTTTATGGTTTGATGCTTCTACCTTAACATTTGTACGCTCTAGTTGAGCATCACTCATTTGAGAAGCAATTGTTCTTTTCCAAATTAAATCATACAAACGCGACTCATTTCTATCTAAATCAACCGAATGGCGACTCATATCTGTTGGACGAATAGCCTCGTGAGCCTCTTGTGCTCCTTTAGCTTTCGTCGCATAATTACGTGTTTGAGAAAATTCTTTTCCGTAATAACTTTCAATTTCTGCTTTTGCAGCATCTAAAGCTTCATTAGACAAGTTTACACTATCCGTTCTCATATAAGTAATTAGACCGGCTTCATATAAACGCTGTGCTATCTGCATAGTAATTCCAACAGGTAAATATAATTTTCTCGCTGCTTCTTGTTGTAATGTTGAAGTGGTAAATGGTGCTGCTGGAGATTTTTTTGTAGGTTTTGTTTCTAAATCAGCTACTTTATATTGTGAACCAATATTTTTTTGCAGAAAATCTTCTGCTTCTTTTTTAGATTCGAAGTTTTTAGGCAAGCGTGCTTTAAACGATTTTCCTTTTTCATTTACAAATTCGGCAACTATGCTATATGATGCTTCTGCATTAAATCCTTGAATTTCTCTTTCACGCTCAACAATTAAACGCACAGAAACCGATTGCACACGTCCAGCTGAAAGTCCGCCTTTTACTTTTTTCCACAAAACTGGAGAAAGCTCGTAACCTACTAATCTGTCTAAAACTCTTCTTGCTTGTTGTGCATTTACTAAATCATAATTGATTCCTCTTGGATTTTCAATTGCTTTTTGAATGGCTGATTTTGTAATCTCGTGAAAAACGATTCGTTTTGTTTTTTCTGGTTTTAATTTTAATTCTTCTGCTAGGTGCCAAGAAATTGCTTCTCCCTCACGGTCTTCATCGGAAGCTAACCAAACCATTTCGGCATTTTTAGCTAAATCCTTAAGTTTTTTTACCAAAGCTTTTTTATCATTCGAAACTTCATATTTTGGTTTAAAACCATTTTCAACATCAACTCCTATTTCTCTTGATGGCAAGTCGGCTATATGCCCAAAACTTGATTCTACCTGAAAGTCTTTCCCTAGAAATTTCTCGATTGTTTTTGCCTTAGCTGGCGACTCAACGATAACTAAATTCTTTGCCATTTCAACTTTTTGTTTGTGGCAAAAGTATAAGTTTTTTTTCAATTTCTAATTTTTAGCCGTTTTTCAGTAAAATATTTTGTTAAAGAAAGTCTGACAAGTTGTCATATTTTACATTTTAGTATTATCTTTGCAACCCGAATTATATAAAATCGCATTCGGCATTTGATTATATGGAAAAGGTAATTGAAGAAGACAAACAAGGAACAAGTTTAGTTCAAGAACAAAAGGAAGGCAATACTAAAAAACTTTTTATTGAAAGTTATGGTTGCCAAATGAATTTTTCAGACAGTGAAATTGTTGCTTCTATTTTAGCAAATCAGGGGTATAACACTACTCAAAATTTAGAAGAAGCCGATTTAGTTTTGGTAAACACATGTTCTATTCGAGATAAAGCAGAACAAACGGTTCGTAAGCGTTTGGAACAATATAATGCTGTAAAAAAAATAAATCCTTCGATGAAAGTTGGGGTTTTAGGCTGTATGGCTGAACGTTTAAAAGAAAAATTTTTAGACGAAGAAAAAATTGTAGATATGGTCGTAGGACCAGATGCATATAAAGACATTCCGAATCTTTTAAAAGATGTGGACGAAGGTCGTGATGCAATTAACGTAATCTTATCTAAAGAAGAAACGTATGGCGATATTCAACCAGTTCGTTTAAGCAGCAATGGTGTTACCGCTTTTGTTTCCATTACACGTGGATGTGATAACATGTGCACATTTTGTGTTGTTCCTTTTACAAGAGGAAGAGAGCGTAGCCGTGACCCGCAAAGTATATTAGAAGAAATTCAAGATTTATGGAGTAAAGGATTCAAAGAAGTTACATTACTAGGGCAAAATGTAGATAGTTATTTGTGGTATGGTGGCGGACTTAAAAAAGATTACGAAAAAGCCTCTGAAATGCAAAAAGCAACTGCAGTCGACTTTGCTCAGTTGTTAGATCTGTGTGCTACACAATTTCCAAAAATGCGTTTTCGTTTTTCTACTTCAAATCCACAAGATATGCATGTGGAAGTTATTG
Source organism: Flavobacteriaceae bacterium (assembly GCA_014763515.1). GTDB lineage: Bacteria > Bacteroidota > Bacteroidia > Flavobacteriales > Flavobacteriaceae > Flavobacterium. Next base: position 1,111 of record JACXVH010000088.1, on the reverse strand, counting down.
AAGTAATGGCAAAACACCATAATATTTGTAAATACATTCACTTACCAGTTCAATCGGGAAGCACACGTATTTTAAAGGAAATGAATCGTCAACATACTCGAGAAGAATATATCGCATTAGTAGATAAAATCTATGAGATTATTCCAGACATTTCATTATCACAAGATATGATTTCTGGTTTCCCAACAGAAACTGAAGAAGATCATCAAGATACTTTATCATTAATGGAGCATGTTCGTTATGATTTCGGTTTTATGTTTGCTTATTCTGAAAGACCTGGAACTTTAGCTGCCAGAAAAATGGAAGATGATGTTCCTGAAGAAGTTAAAAAGCGACGTTTAAATGAAATTATCGATTTACAACAACGTATTGCTTTAGAAAGAACACAACGTTTCGTAGGTCAAACTGTTGAAGTTTTAATTGAAAAAGATTCAAAACGTTCAGACCAACATTGGAGTGGAAGAAACTCTCAAAACACAGTGGTGGTTTTTCCTAAAGAAAACTACAAACCTGGCGATTTTGTTAACGTAAAAATTACGGATTGTACTGCAGCAACGCTAATTGGAGAAGCTGTGGGTTATTCAGAAATAATGCAATAACTTTTGTTTCAAGTTTCAAGTTCTTTTAGTTTTATGGCTACTATAAATAAGTTTGAAGATTTAGAAATTTGGATAGAAGCTAAAAGATTAGCTAAAAAAATCCACACAATCTCACTTGAAACCGAATTAAAAAATGATTTTCGACTGAAAGATCAAGTTAAAGCATCTTCTGGTTCAGTAATGGATAATATTGCTGAAGGCTTTGAAAGAGATGGAAATATGGAATTTAGACAATTTCTTTCTATTGCAAAAGGTTCTGCCGGCGAAACAAGATCACAATTATATAGAATACTTGATTATGGATATATTAATCAAGCTCAATTTGATGAATTAAAGAATGATTATGAAAAATTAAGCGGTAAGATTAAAAATTTCATTAATTATTTAAACAAAAAGGATTTTAAAGAAAATAAGTTTCAATAACAAATATAACTAAAAACCTGAAACAGACGCAAAGCGTCAAACTTGAAACAAAAACAACTTGAAACAAATAGAATGGAAAGCATTCAAAA
>JACXVH010000437.1 GCA_014763515.1 Flavobacteriaceae bacterium | reverse complement strand
AACTGGAAGTTTGTTTTTTGGGGTGTTTTACACGGATTAGCTTTGGCTTTTGAGCGCTATTTCGGACAATTTATTAAGTTGCCCAAAAATGCTTTTGTAAAAGGAATTCAAATTTTCTTGACGTTTAATTTTGTAGTATTTTGTTGGTTGTTTTTTAGAGCAAAAGATTTTGAGACAGTATTTCAAATCGTAGAGAACATTTCAAATTTAAAATGGAATTGGGTTCAAATTCAAGCAATTATAATTGGTTATAGAAACGTATTTATTTTATTAGCATTCGGATTCATTTGGCACTTTACACCAACTTCAATTACAGCTAAAAATGAAGTATTTTTTGGTAAATTACCAATAGTCGTAAAATCAATTTTGCTAGGTTTTGTTTTCTGGATTGTTTATGCAACAGCCGCCGAAGGAACGCAACCGTTTATTTATTTTCAGTTTTAAGTAACTAAGGTTACATTGAAAAATATTTGCTATCAATATCTTTGAATAAAAGATTTGTTATGCATAAATTTTTCTTAATTGTAATAGTTACTTTTTTCTTTATTTCTTGTAACCAAAAAAAAGATGCTGATTATCAAGATGGTGTAGATTTTAGTTACAATCCTTCAGAATCAAAAGAATTGATGGAAACCCATTGTTATTTATGTCATAGTCCAAATGCGGATGAAATAGAAGGAAGAATTGCTCCGCCTATGGTTGCCATAAAAGCACGCTATATTGATAAAGAAGGCTATAATAGAGAAGAATTTATTCAACATATCACTGAATTTGTAGAAAATCCAACAGAAGATAAAGCACTGTTATACGGTGCCGTTAAGCGTTTTCAGGTAATGCCAAAACAAACTTTTCCCGATAGTGCCGTTCTTAAGATAGCGGCCTATAAAAAAGTGTTAGGCAAAAACTTAATGGGAACTATTCAAAAAGAAGGGACTGTAAAAGCTTTAGCATTTTGTAATCATAAAGCAATTCCATTAACAGACAGTATGTCGGTTCATTACAATGCGAAAATAAAACGAGTTTCTGATAAAAATAGAAATCCAAATAATAAGGCAAATGCTGAAGAATTAATCTACATTGAGCAATTCAAAGAAGATTTAGCGGAGAAAAAAGAGGTAAAGCCGATTATAGTTGAGGAAGGAGAGCAAGTACATTTTTACTATCCAATTCCCACCAATACGATGTGTCTACAATGCCATGGAAAACCAGATGCTATTAAACCAGAAGTAGTGAAAAAAATAAAAGAGTTGTATCCAAATGATTTAGCTGTTGGTTATGGTGAAAATGAAGTAAGAGGCATTTGGAGTATTGTATTTGATAAAAAATAAGATGAAAAAGAAAGCATATATTGTTACAGGAATAGGTGTTGTCGTTGGTTTAATTGCTGGATATACTTATTATTTTTATGTAGGCTGTGCTTCGGGAACTTGTGCCATCACATCTAAACCGTTAAATAGTACACTTTATGGTGGTTTAATGGGTGGATTGTTATTTAATATGTTTGTTACTTCTCCAAAAAAGAAAGATAAATAATGAAAGAATTTTGGAATAAT
>JACXVH010000087.1 GCA_014763515.1 Flavobacteriaceae bacterium | reverse complement strand
GCCGGTGTAGCTCAGCTGGCTAGAGCAGCTGATTTGTAATCAGCAGGTCGTGGGTTCGAGTCCCTCCATCGGCTCTTCGAAAACGCCTTACGAAAGTAAGGCGTTTTTTTTGCTTATCTTAAAAAAATGCAATCTGTCACTTCAAACAAAGAATGAAAAACTATATAATGTTAATTGCATTTGATGGAATTTTAGTTTGTTCTAGAACAAGATTATATTATAAAAAAAGAGGCTTGTACAAGCCTCTTTTTTTATTGATTATTTTTTAAATCTTTGATGTGCTCTTTAAGCATTTTACCGTATTTAGATTCGGAAACCTTAGGGCTCATTTTGCTAGCAATCGTATCTAAGAATGTAATATTTATGTTAGCAATTTCACTTAAAGCAATATAAGGGGCAACTTCATATTCGCCATGTGTACTTGCAAAATTTGCTGTATATAAATATTTTCTTTTTAATAACTTCTCATAAGCTTTATCAATACTGTCTTGGCGTTCAGCATTAAAATTTAATTCGTTTTGAAGTCTTTTTTCCATAATAGATAAATTGTCTTCAGTAAAACGTTTATTTATAGTGTTGAATTCTTCCCATAATTCTTGGTTTTTTGAACCCGTAAATTTAGCACCGTTGTAAAATTCTTTCAATTTTGTAGAAATGGTCATTTCGCCAGGTTCAGCAAAGAATGCAAGGCTGTTATCAATAGAATTAGTCTGTCCTCTATCTAAAAATAAAAATAGTACTTCAGGTTCTGTTAAAGGAATACTTTTTTCGAAATTTGAATCGCCTTTAAATATGATACTGTCGAGTACAACTAGTGTTGTATCTTTTAATTGTTGGATGTATAATTTTCCTTGACTTAACCCTTCAATATTTCCATTAATGTGAAGGTTTCCACTTTCATTTTCCTTTTTAGAACAAGAAACTAAACTTAGTAATGCAAAACTTAGAATGCAAAATTTCTTCATATTTATAATTTATTTTGGTGCAACAATTTCCATTAAATAAGCGCATAAAATTGCGCCATATGTTCCTACTATATAGCCAAAAATAGCTAACAAAACACCTACACTTGCTAATGATGGATGAAACGCCGAAGCCACAACTGGTGCCGAAGCTGCTCCACCTACATTTGCTTGACTTCCAACTGCAATAAAAAAGTAAGGTGCTCTTATTATTTTGGCAACCAAAAATATGACAATAAAATGAATTAACATCCAAATTACACCTACTAAAATTAGTCCTGGATTGTCTAAAACTGCAGTTAAATCCATTTTCATACCTATAGTTGCAACCAATATATAGATGAAAATACTTCCAATTTTACTTGCGCCAGCGCCTTCATAACTTTTTAATGGTGTAAATGAAAGACTTATACCAATTATAGTTGCTAAAGTAATCATCCAAAAGAAGCTTCCTCCAATATTGGCAACTACAATGTCTACTAAAACCATTCCGCCATATTTTTGTTGGTTGTATTTGAAAATTTCTAACATAGCCGCTTGATTAGCGCCGCCGCCAATCCAACTACCAGCTAATGTTGAAAGCCCACGCCAAACCGCATCAAATCCAGCTCCACCAACAGTTTCTGGTGAAAAAATAGAAACAATTAGAATAGCTACTGGCCCACCAATAATAATTCCTAAAGTTCCAGCTAGAAATACAATTAAGGCTTTAGGACCAAGATTGAGTAATGCTTTTAAATCAATGCTTAAAGTCATTAATACTAATGCAGCTGGTAAAAGATAACGGCTTGATACAAAATATAAGCTAGAGCTTTTCTCTACAATTTCACCTTCGTTATCTAATTCGGTCCATTCGGGAGCAATGATATGCAATGAGCTAAAGATAGATGGAAGTAAATAACATAATAATAATGCAGGAATAACATTGTAGAATTTTTTCCAAAAGCCTTCTTCTTTTGAAGAAGTATAGAAAACAAACCCAACAAGAATCATTAGAATACCAAAAACTATTGTATCATCTGTAAAATAAGGAGGATTATGCATTTTAAATTTTATTGATTGAAGGCAAATAAAAGAAAAAATCCCCAAATTACTAAGTAAAATGAGGATTTTTAAATTGTATTCAAAAAGAAATTATCCTTTTAACCAAGCTTCACGTAAAGCATTTTTGCTTGCATCGGTTGCTTTATAACCTTCTGCAGTTTCTTTTGGCATTACCGCTTTTCCTTTTAATTCTAAATCTTTTCCATTACGATTAATTTTGAAAGTCATTTCGTCGCCATCTTTCCAGCTCATGCTACTCATTACTAAATCGTAAATATTATCTAAGTTATAGTTGGTACCATTTACAGCTAAAATTTTATCATCGTTTTGGATACCTAATGTTGTCATGAATTCATTTAATTCAATTCCTGGTAAAACTTTGATTTCTTTTGTAGAAGGATCAACTGTAATATAAGGAGTTTGACCTTTTAAGAATGGATTACCATTTTTTTCGTAAGTAGCTTCAGTAACACCCATTTTTGCAAAAAACTCATTGTAGTTAATTGGAGTTTCACCAGCTACATATTTTTCTAAGAAAGCTCCAACTTCTGGATAAGTTAATTCAGTTATTTTTGCAAATAATTCTGAATCTTTAAATGCTTTAGAAGTTCCATATTCTTTAGAAAGTTTATTCATTAAATCAAGAATTCCTCTTTCACCATTACTTTTTTCTCTTATAATAATATCTACACACATTGCAATTAAGGCGCCTTTTTGGTATACATTTACATATTGATCTTTGTAAGGTTGGTCAAATACATTTTTACTCATTTTAGTGAAACTCATATTGTCATTCATTTGTTTTGACTGAACAATTTTTTGAGCCATTCTTTGGAAGAATTCTTCTTCGTCAATTAATCCTTGATTTACTTGAAATAAATTAGCAAAGTATTCAGTAACTCCTTCATACATCCATAAGTGTTCAGACATTTGTGGTTTGTTGAAGTCGAAATATTGAATTTCGTTTGAGTGTACTGTTAAAGGTGTTACGATATGGAAAAATTCGTGAGACACTACATCTTTTAATTGTTCTTGCAACATTTCTAATCCCATCATTTCAGGCATTACAACTGTAGTAGAAGTTGGATGTTCTAAAGCTCCAAATCCTTTTGCATCATTTGCTTTTACATCAGATAAATACAATAAAATAGCATATTTCTTAGTAGTATTCATTTTGCCTAAGAAACGTTTTTGAGCTTTCATCATTGTTTCCATGTTAGGTGTAATATCTTTAGCTGTATATTTTCCTGTTGGCGAATAAACGCTAATGATAATTTCCATATCATCAATCATGAAAGTTGTGAAATCAGGTTTTGAATACATTATTGGGTTTTCTACTAAAGTAGCATAACGCGAAGTGTAAAAAATATCTGAAGTATCTCTCATGTCAGTATCAGTCATGGCTGAAACTCCTAATAAATTTGCAGGATGTTGTACAGTTAAACGATAAGGTGTTTCTGTTTTATCAGCAAAATAACCTACAAATCCATGCGTATTTAGCATGAAGTTTTCGCCCGCTTTAATGTTTGTTCCAGCTGGAGAAAAAACATCTTCACTTTGTCCAGAAAAATGTCCACCAGTTTCAGTGTCAAAAGTATCGTTAACCCAATAAGTAACTTTAGCTAATGACTTAGCATTGCTAATTTTATAAGTGTTTTCATCTAATTTAGCAACTGATAAAGCATTTCCTTTAGCATCAAATGCTTTTACGTTTTCTATAAATCTTCCGTAATCGTCTTCAGAATATGTTCCTGGAACCGTTTTAGGAATCATGAAAGTTGTAGTTTCTGTAGTAATAGTAGGAGGAACAACAGTTACCATCACTTTATCATCTTTAACATTAACTAAGTCGATAGTAACATCAACATCGTTTCTAACAGTAGTTGTTGTAGGTTTACAACTCCATAAAAAGCTCACTAAAGCAAGTGATAAGATTATTTTTTTCATTATGTAATACTTTATTTTAATTGGTATAAAATTTTGTATAAATGTTACAAAAAAATCCCGAAAAATCGGGATTTAATTAATCAAATTTATTTTTAAAATAATATTTCGTATCGAGATCGTCGTCTTCTATTTCGTTAAATTTTTGAGGTTTTGGTTTTGGTTTACTTGCAGTAGCTTTCTTTTTCCATGCTTCGAAAGCATCTTTGGAGATTCTTTTCCTCATTAATTCGGTTACGTCATTTTCTGAAATCCCAAATTCTTCCTTAATTACTTCAAAAGGTTTTTTTTCCTCTTGAGCCATAGTGACAATTCTACTTAGAGTTTCATTGTCTAATTCTGAAATTTTTCTCTTTTTCATGAAATGAAAAATTAATAATCTTTATTTGTGTTTAATTGGTTTATAATTCAATATTACAAAAAAAATGAAAGAAAAAAATGGAGTTAATTATTTTTAGTTTTTTTTCAAAAAAATATCTTGTAAGTAGTATTTTGATAAAAAATATTTAAAAAATTGTCCTGAAAGTCAAATTTATTCTAGGGTTTTTACTTGTCTTAGATTTAGGTAATTGGTGTTTATAATGAATTTGGCTACCTTCTTTCATAAGTAATAGACTTCCATGTTCTAAAATTAAATTTATTTTTTCAGATTTATTTGAGTTGTGTTTTATTTGGAATAATCTTTCTTCTCCTAAACTTATAGAGGCAATTATCGGATCATGACCTAATGATTTTTCATTATCGGCATGCCAACCATTACTGTCGGTTTCATTTCTGTATAAATTTGCAAGAACAGTAGTAAAGTTTTGTTGGCAAACAGTCTCAATTTCGTTCTTTATAAAGAGTAACGATTTATTCCAATTATTAGGATACATAGTGATTCCTGAATAAGAATAAGGTTTACCTTCGTTTCCAAATAAGCATGTAAGTCTTGGTTGGAGAATTTTTTTTCCAAAAATTGTAATAGAATCTTCTTTCCAATTAGTTTCTTTATAAATTGAATGGAATAATTCAGAAGCTAATGCCTCGTTCAGAAACTTTGGATAATAAATAAAACGACCGTCTTTTAACGGAAGTGCAATTTCTTCTTCGTTGAATAAATTCATATTTCAAAAATAAAATTAAAGTGGGAATTAACCCACTTTAATTTTATTGATTATTTATTGTCTTGTAAAATATTTTTGTAAATTAAACCACCCACTATGGCTCCTGCTATTGGCGCAACCCAAAATAACCAAACCTGAGCTAATGGTGTGCCACCAACAAATAATGCTTGAGAAAGAGAACGAGCAGGATTTACAGATGTATTAGTTATTGGTATACTTATTAAGTGTATTAATGTTAAAGCTAAACCTATTGCCAAACCAGCGAATTTTCCATTAGCAAGTTTATCGGTTGCTCCCATAATTACAATTAAGAAGAACATAGTTAATACAAATTCGGCTATAAAAGCTGACATCATAGAATACCCTTGCGGAGAAAAATTATCATAACCGTTTGAGGCAAAAGCTCCAGCTTGAGAAGCATCGATTGTAAAACCTTCTTTACCTGATAGAATTAAAAATAGAATTCCTGCTGCTGCGATAGCACCTAAACATTGCGAAATTATATACGGTACTAATTCTTTAGTAGAATGTCTGCCCCCTGCTAATAGACCAAATGTTACAGCAGGATTAAAATGTCCGCCTGAAATATGACCTACCGCATAAGCCATTGTTAAAACGGTTAATCCGAAAGCTAATGCTACTCCTGCAAAGCCAATGCCTAATTCTGGTATTCCTGCAGCAAATAGAGCGCTACCGCAACCACCAAATACTAGCCAAAAGGTTCCGAAAAATTCTGCAAAAAGTTTTTTCATAATTTTAGTTTTTATAGTTATTTTGATAAAAATACTAAAAAAATGAATAGCTTTTATTTGTAAATATTAAATAAATTAACAGTTTTATCTTTTTGTTTTGATATTCATTATTACAATTGCAGCAATTATTAATAAAATACCAAGCCATTGTGTGAAAACAACAGTGTCATTTAAAATGAAGAAAGCCATTGAAACCGAAACTGGTAATTCTAATGAAGATACAATACTACCTAACCCAATTCCTGTTATTGGGAAACCTACATTCATTAATAACGGTGGAATGATGGTGCCAAACAGAGCGACTAAAATTCCCCATTTAAAGAAAATTTCAAAATTAAAAGGTGTTTGTTGAGAAATTAATGTGAAAATAGCAATGATAATTGCACCACCTAAAAGCATGTATAAGCTTCTTTTTGCATTATTTACACCAACAGCTATTTTATTTGCAGTAAACATTGTTGTTGTAAATGAAGCAGCAGCTAAAATTCCAAAAACTAATCCTCTCCAATCTAAAGTAAACTCACTATTTAAAATATTTGTTGCTAATAATGTTCCAATTAGAACTATGACTACGGCAATAATTTTTTGTTTAGAGGGCGCTTTTTTCTCTAAAAACCATTCTAATAGAACACCCATCCAAACTGTTTGCATTAATAATACAATGGCAATAGAAACATTGATGTAATTTACGCACAAATAGTAAAAAACACTTGTCAATCCTAATGAAGTTCCTGCTAACATTAACTGTAAAAGATTTTTTTTTGTGGGCTGAATTTCTTGTTTTTTATTTTTTGTTTTTTGTAAAAGCATAATAATAAGAACACCAATTATACCGTAAACAAATTGAGCAACAGTAACTTCAGCAGTAGTAAAATTTTCTTTGTAAGCTAGTTTTACAAATGTTGCAAGCATTCCGTAGCTGGTTGCTCCTAAACCTACAAGTGCAACTCCTTTAATTAAATTGTTGTTTGACATTCCATGAATTTTAAAAGGGGCGCAAAGATACTAATTTAGATTTTAGAATTAAGTATTTAGAAGTTCCAAAAAATATTACTTTAAATCTTCTAGGTGAATTCTTAAAGCTCTAACAGAAATACTAATTTCCCACATTGACAAACCAAGAGAGATTAATAAGCATAACATTGATAAGCCAAATAAATAAATACCCGCTAATTGTTGATTTAAAAACAACATTAACATTGCAAATACCGAAACAAACAAACACATTACCCCAAATAATTGCATATAACGAATAAGTGTAAGTCTTAAATTTAAGTTTTTAATTTCTAGTAAGATTCTTTTGTTATGTTCTTCGTCGTAGTTTTTCTTTAAACTTCTAACAATTTGAGCTATTGTTAAGAATCTGTTTGTATAAGCTAATAAAATCAACGAAGTTGCCGAAAATAATAATGCTGGTGTTTCTAGTGATAATGTCATGATATTTTCTTTAGTTCGTAAGTCCAATTTACAATTTCTGAATTTTCTTTTTGAATAGTTCCAATTTTTAAAGCACCAAGTTTTTCTACTGCTTTTTGAGAGCGATAATTTGTTTCACCAACATGAAATTTAATACTATCTCCAAATTGGAAAACATAATCAATCATTAATTTTTTTACTATTCCATTTAAAGAAGAACCCCAAAATTTTCTATCAATAAAAGTAAAATCTATAAATACAGATTTTGATCCTTCATTTAAATCATAGAACCTTGTTGAACCTACAACTGTATTTGTTGTTTTTTCGAAAATAGTAAAAGCTCCTTTTGAATCAATTGCATTTTAAAAAAAAATCTTCAAAAACTTCCTTTTTATAACGATCGTTATTTGGATGTTGTTCCCAAAGCAATTT